>JAFZGH010000091.1 GCA_017555465.1 Akkermansia sp.
AGCCAATCGGGGGTGGTGGCGCTGGCGGCAAGCTCAACGAAGCGGTTGGCCAGAGCCTGGGAGCGAGCCTTGGCAGCCACGCTGATAACGTCGCCGGGCTTGCAGCAGTAGGAAGCGATGTTCACCTTCTTGCCATTCACGGTCACGTGACCGTGGGACACCATCTGACGAGCAGCGGCGCGGGTGGTGGCGAAGTTGAGGCGATAGATGATGTTATCGAGGCGGGTTTCCAGAAGCTGCAGAAGGATATCGCCGGTCACGCCGCGACGGCGGGAGGCTTCCTCATAGTACTTGCGGAACTGACCTTCGAGCACGCCGTACATGAAGCGAAGCTTCTGCTTTTCGGCAAGCATGATGCCGTAGTCAGACTTCTTCTTGCGGCCGGCGCGGGCACCGTGCTGACCCGGAGGGAACGGACGGCGGGCAAAAGCCTTGGAGGCACCGAAGAGCTCAACGCCGAAACGGCGGCTGATCTTGGCGGTAGGACCTGTGTAACGAGCCATAATGTTTTGTTATCTTTCTTGGTTTTAGTTAAACGATTAGGCGCGACGAGCCTTGGGAGGACGGCAACCGTTGTGGGGGATGGGGGTCACGTCGGCGATGGAGGAGATCTCCAGACCGATGGCCTGCACGGCACGCACAGCGGACTCACGACCGGAACCCGGTCCCTTCACGCGAACCTCGACCTCCTTGAGGCCGTGGCCCATGGCCTGACGGCAAGCGTCCTGGCACACAACCTGACCGGCATAAGCGGTGCTCTTGCGGCTGCCCTTGAAGTTGAGCTTGCCGGCGGAGGACCAGCCGATAACATTACCCTTGAGGTCGGTCACGCTCACCACAGTGTTATTGAAGGTGGAGGAGATGTGCACGATACCGGTGGTAACGTTCTTGCTGCCTTTAGCCTTGAGAATCTTAACCTTGTCGTCATCATCAGCGAGACCAAGCTCGGCAAAGATATCGCGACGAGCCTCGGGCTTCTTCTGTTCGACAGGAGCCTCAGCCTGAACGGGAGCCTCAGCGGCCACTACGTCCTTCACTTCTTCCTGGATGGTTTCTTCAGCCATTTTCAGTATGTTATCTTAAAGGGTTAATTACTTCTTGGCGCCCACAGTCTTCTTGCGGCCCTTACGGGTGCGGGCATTGGTGCGGGTACGCTGACCGCGAACGGGGAGACCCTTGCGGTGGCGGATGCCGCGCAGACAGTTAATGCTGGTCAGACGCTTGAGAGCCATCTGCTTCTCACGGCGCAGGTCACCCTCGATGAGGATGTTGTTGCTGGTGATAGCCTGGACAATCTTGGTCAGCTGAGCGTCAGAGAGCGTGCCAGTGCGCAGATCCGGGGAGATACCGGCCTGCTCCAGCACCTTCTTAGCCGTGGAGGGCCCGATGCCGTAGATGTAGCACAGGGAGGCCTCAACGCGCTTCTCGTTGGGAATTTCGATACCGAAAAGACGAGCCATAGTGGTGTGTTATTATTAGTGATGATTGATTGTCGCCACCGGGTGGTGGCAATTTGTCGGCGCAGATTCTACACGCTTTTTACCTTTTTGCAAGCACAATTTCACAAAAATTACAACTTTGGGTAATTTTGGGAATTTTGCACACTTCGTTTTCCGGTGCGAGACATTATTTTTAATCTAAATCCGGCATAGGACGGAGAGCAGGAACCTCTGGCAGCGCGGCAGAAGTAGAACCGCCCCCCCCTGTATACTTCGGCATGATGCTCGGAGTATAGGAAGAAGGTGTGGGAATTTTTTTCAACGGAATTGTGACAGAATCCTCTTCGATATACTTGGCTTTGGGATCATTCTCCGTCCACACAAAAGAAAGAAACGGGCTGCTTGTAGGCACGAGGGTTTCAGAACCAATTTCATATCCGCTCTTGCGAGCGACAATACCGAGGGCCTTATCCTGAGCAATCGTGGTCACAAGCGGCGTTTTGCCGACGTATTCACCATTAATCGTAATCTCTGCTCCCTCTGGCGCAGTATCGATAGACAGCTCCTTAGGTCCTACACAGGAAACCAGCAACAGCGAAACGACGGGGAGAAAGAACGCACTCTTCATGGCAAGTAGTGTAACGCATACAAAGCAGTCCACGCAAGCACAAATTACACGCTTGCGTTTATATTCCTCATATGGTAGGATGACGGGTAATATGATACGCAAACTGACGGTGGAAGGGATGACGGTGTTTCAGCACCAGGAGTCGTTTCATTTTGTCCCCGGCATTAATATAATAGTAGGCGGCAATGATTCCGGAAAAAGCCACCTCATGAAACTATGCTACGCCATCAGCAAATGGGGATGCGGCGGCAGCAGACGAGATTTGCCGGAAGTATGGGCCGAAGAAAAGCGACTGCGCCAGGATTTGCTGCGCGTATTCGGCACACACGATTTGACCAGTCTCACCTCCCGCAGCGGAGGCACGAATGTAGAAGCCCGAGTGAGGGCCTCGCTGGAGGGCGAAAAAGTCCCTACAGGCACGGCAGATTTAGCCTTCAGCTTCAAAGCGCACTGCGAGGAACAGGGACTACGCATCACAGACATGCCGGAACGCTACCTGAGCAGCAATGCCGTTTTCCTCTCGCCGAGAGAAGTACTTTCCATCTACCCCTGCTACATGCAAGCAGGCAAGCGATACCCGGAACTGCTTGACTCCTCCAGCTGGGAACTCTGCCGTGCTCTGGAAACCGAACCGAGCGGCGCCCCCCTGCCCCAGGCGCTCAAATATGTTGTGCGACAGATTGAACACTTACTGGGAGGCAAACTGCAACGACGTAATGGGCGGTTCTATTTACAGCGTCCTGGTCAGGAGCCGCTGGAGCTTAACCTCATAGCAGAAGGATTCAAACGCATCGGCACGCTGGGATTGCTCATCAGCAACGGAACAGTGAGACCCGGCACCGCCCTGTTCTGGGATGAGCCGGAAATGAACCTCAATGCCGGGCATCTGCCTCTGCTGGTCAATCTCATGATGACGCTCTGCCGAGCAGGCATCCAATTACTGCTCACCACGCACAGTCTCTTCCTGCTGCGAGAACTGGTCATCCAGCTTTCTGAAGCGCAGAACCAGAATGTAGGGCGCCGGTTCTTCGGGCTGCAAGCCGGGCGAACAGAAGGCAAACGAGTCAGCGAAGCAGATGAGCTCGACAAACTGGCGCATCTGGACAGTCTGGAAGCTGAGCAGGAGCAGGCCGACCGATACCTGAGCCTCATGCCGCAACTCAACGAGGAAATCTGACAAGTGTTCCAGCCTGGTACCAGCTGTGTGGAGGGCATGCACCGCTTCAATTTCGAAGCGGGGTACTATGTGTGCCGCTTTGAATGCTCTCCTTTCTACTCCCACCACGCCCAGAACTTCTGCAACAGCTGCAAGGAGATGGATTTTGTGCTCTACCACCCCGGCAAGAAAGAACTTTGGCTCATCGAGGTAAAGGACTACCGGTTCAACGCGCGTCCCAAAGTGCGAGAACTGGTGGAAAAGCTCTGCCGCAAGGTGCGAGACTGCCTGTTTCTGCTGCGTACAGCCGCCCTCTGCGCCCCGGAGGAAGAACCGGAAGAAGGCATCTCATTGCGCGAAATGGCGCGCATGAGCATGCAAGCCCGACATATACGCCTGGCCTTCACCATTGAACTAGGCAACACTGGCCTCTTCCCGCCGAAAGCTCTGCTTTCCACCATACGCGATTTACTGTACCGCCAGATGTGTTTTATCGACCCGCAGATGCTTTGCCTGCCCATCACCGAATCAGGCGGAGCTGGTCCCTGGACCATCACCCCTGCGGGCAACGAGCACTCCGCCCGCATCCGCAAGCGGCTGGAAAACGCCCAACACGAACGCGACCACGCCCGCAAGATAGCCGAAGAACAGGAACGCCACCGTGAGCGCGTGGCAGAACGCCGACGCCGCAAAGCCAGGAAATCGCACATTCCCCTGTGGAAACAGCGAGCCATGGAGCGAGAGGAAGGCAAAACAGGAACTCACGCCGACCGTCGCCCCATGAGAGACTAGAACAAAAAACCTGCTTCCCCTGAATGAGGAAGCAGGTTTTGTAAATCGGATTGACGTGAAGCCGATCAGGGCTTGATGACGGAAGCCAGCACCACAGTACCGTTGAACGGAGTGGTGACATTGGCGGGCATCTCCACCTGGGCGAGACGGAAGGATTCCTTCATGCCCACGCCGGAAATGTCGGCCTGGATGCAGCAGGGGATATCCTTCACAGCGCACTTCACGGGCATCTCGTGCACGATCTGGTGCACCACGCCACCCATGGCAGTACCCACGGGAGTACCCACAAGCTTCACCTGCACGCGGGTCTTCACCACGGTATCGGGGGTCACGGCGCAGAAGTCAACGTGGTTGGTGGAATCGGTGAGCCAGTTGCGCTGCACGTCCTTCACCAGAGTCAGGATGGTCTGACCGTCGAGCTCAAGGTTCACAAGGATAGAATCGGTGTCCACTGAAGCGAACAGAGCGCGGACATCAGCCGTCTTGAGCTGGATGTTGATGTTTTCAGCAACAGCGGAGCCGTACACCACGCCGGGAAGGTAACCCTGAGCGCGCAGAGCATTCAGCTTGCCAGTACCAACGGCCTCGCGCTTGGTAGCCTTGAGGGAATATGTCGTCATAGTTCTAATTCTTTCTATGTCTTGAAATTGCGGTTTGTTTGGAGTTCTTCCGACGTCGGTGCGTATACATCACCCGCCGGGGTATCACACCCAGCCAGCGAAAGCAAGGTGGACGCACAGAGTACACTTTATTCAGGAAAAGTCAAGTAAAAATCCCACATTTTCCTTGAAAAATGAGATATTTACCACTACTATGAGGCGCGACATGAGAACACTTACCCTGATACTTAGTCTCAGCTGCTGCAGCTGCGTGCAGTTTTCGCAGCAGGCAAGTGGGCCAATTCCGCCGCCGGCACCGGAAACCCTGAGGCGTCCGATTCCTGAAGCTCTGTTGCAATACTACACCCTGCCAGCACCAGAAAAGAACTGAACAGATTGACATTTGCGGATAAATTACTTGACACGCCGGTATAGCTTGATTATAATGCGCGCGTACAAGTTCCGGTCCGTTATGAGATTGGGGCGGGTCTGTGACCCGCTCTTTTTTTGTACACGGACACAACACAACACAAGCAAGACAACAAAAAACAATGGCCACTACTGACATCTCCGCCCTGATTGATTTCTATGTCCGCGAAAAAGACCTTACCCGCGAACGCGTGATTCAGGCTCTCGAGGCATCATTCATCACCGCGTATAACAAAATGGTTCCGGGCGCAGACCGTATCAACAACATCCGCGCCGTCGTCAACCCGCAGAAAGGCACTGTTAAAATCAAAGCAGAAATGACTGTGGTGGCAGATGAAGACCTCGTTGACGCCTTTAATGAGGTGAAGCTTTCAGTGGCCCAGGCAGCAGGCGCCCGCAGCGGCAAAGAATACCAGCCCGGTGACACCATCAGTGTAAACATCACCCCCAAGGACTTCGGACGCATCGCCGTGCAGACCGCCCGCCAGACCATGCAACAGCGCATCCGCAAGGCCGAGCAGGAAATGCTCGCTGAAGCATTCCGCGACCGCGCTGGCGAAGTGGTGACCGGCACAGTGAAACGCTACGACAAAGGCGATGTAATTGTGGAGGTCGAAAAGTTTGAGGGGCTTGTACCGCTGCGCCAGCGTATTCCCGGTGAGGAATACAACAGCGGAGACAAGATGCGTTTCTATGTCGTGGAAGTGCGCGACGGCGTGCGCGGCCAGGAACTCATCCTTTCCCGCAGCCACCCCAACCTGGTGCGCCGTCTCTTCGAAAACGAAGTACTGGAAATTGCCGAACACACCGTTGACATTCTTACCATTGTGCGCGAAGCCGGCTACCGTACCAAGATGGTAGTGCGCAGCAACGACCCGAACGTAGACCCCATTGGCGCCTGCGTTGGCATGCGTGGGGCTCGCGTCAAGAACGTGGTGAATGAACTGAACCACGAAAAGGTAGACATTCTCGAATACACCGATGATAAGGCCGCCATGGTGACCGAATCGCTGGCGCCCATCGAGCCCATCAAGGTCAATGTCGACAAGGCCGCCCATGTGGTGACCGTGGTGGTGGAAGATGACAAGGCAGCCGCCAAGGCCAAGGGTCGCAAGGGGCAGAATGTCCGCCTGACCGCCCGCCTCATTTCCACCCCGGAAGAGCGCTGGGATGTGCGCGTGGAAGCCTACGACGAAAAAGCCCAGGCCAAGGCCCAGGCAAATGAAGGAGCCAGCGAACTTGCCTCCGTGCTCTGCGTTTCCAACGACCTGGCCGCCGCCATGGTGGCATCCGGTTTCACCACGGTAGAAGGCATTGCCCAATACGCAGATGTTGAAACTCTTGTAGAAGTGCTGGGCATCACCGAAGACGAGGCCAGCAACATCATGGCCAAAGCACAGGCCAGCTGCTGAACGGAATTAATTACACCATTTTCAAGATACAATGGCAAAGAAAGACGATAATAAAGCCCCTGTGCTTGACCTGATCGGGGGTACCAAAAAGAAAAAGGCAGCAACGCCGAATACCGAAGCAGCCCCTGCTCCGGCAAAGAAGGCTGCCGCCAAACCCGCCACCTCCAAAAAAGAAGCGCTGGATCTGCTGGCTCCGCGTAAAAACAACCGCAAGCCTGCCGCAGAAACTGCAGCAGCACCGGCTCCGGCACCGGCACCCAAACCAGCCCCCGCTCCGGCTCCCACACCCGCGCCTGCTGCAGAATCAGCCGATAGCGGTAAGGTGATGAACATCAAAGCCCCCATCACCGTGGCTGACCTCGCTACGCAGATGGGCATGAAACCCTTCAAGCTGATTGCTGAGCTGCTGCCCATGGGCGTGTTTGCCAACCCCGGCACCACGCTCGACAGCGACCAGGTGGCCGCCCTGTGCGAGAAGCACGGCTTCACCTACGAACGCGTGCGCCGCGAAAAAGGTGCCGGCGTGAAGGCTCAGGTTGAAGAAATCAAGGAACCTGAGGCAGTGGCAGTCGAAGAGGAACCGGAGGAAGCGCTTAAAGTGCGTACCCCCATCATCACAGTGATGGGCCATGTGGACCACGGCAAGACCTCCCTGCTCGACTACATCCGCCGTACCAAGGTAACCGCCGGTGAAGCAGGTGGCATTACCCAGCATATCGGCGCCTACACCGTGGAACACGGCGGCAACACCCTCACCTTCATTGACACCCCCGGCCACGCCATCTTCACCGAGATGCGCGCCCGCGGTGCAGACGTAACCGACATCGTTGTGCTTGTGGTGGCCGCAAACGACGGCATCATGCCCCAGACCAAGGAAGCAATCATGCACGCCAAGGCCGCCGGCAAGACCATCATCGTGGCCGTGAACAAGTGTGACCTTCCCGCAGCTGACCCGGTGCGCGTGCGCACGCAGCTGATGGAGAACGACCTCATGCCCACCGACTTCGGCGGTGAGATTGAATGTGTGGACGTTTCCGCCCACACCGGTGCCGGTATTGATGATCTGCTCGACCTGCTCTGCCTGCAGGCCGAAGTGCTGGAACTCAAGGCCAACCCGAAAGCCAACTGCCGGGCCTCCATCATTGAGGCCCGCATGGAACAGGGCAAGGGCAGCTCCGCCACCGTCATTGTGCAGAGCGGCACCCTCAAGGTAGGTATGCCCTTCATCTGCGGCCCCTACTCCGGCAAGATCAAGACCATGCTCAACGACAAGGGCGAACGCATCAAGAAAGCCACTCCCGGCATGCCCGCCGAAGTTTCCGGTTTCCTGGAGACCCCGAATGTAGGCGACGAGCTGGTGGAAATGGAAAACGAACGCGCCGCCCGCAAGCTCTCCGACGAGCGTCTGGAAGAACTGCGCCAGCAGCGTCTCACAGCCCCGCGCCGTTCCCGCATGGAAGACATTCTGGCCATGATGGGCGATGGCACGCAGAAAGCCGTGCTGAAGCTCTACCTCAAGGGCGACGTGCAGGGCTCAGTGGAAGCCATCAAGAAGGCCATCATGGATATTGAAAGCGAGAAGGTGGAGTGCCAGTTCATCGGCGCAGCCGCCGGTCCCATCTCTGAAAGCGATGTGCTGCTCGCCTCCTCCTCTGATGCCGTTATCCTGGGCTTCAACGTGAAGGTGGAGAGCAACGCCGTGAAGGCAGTGAAGCGAGAGGGCGTGCAGGTGAAGATTTTCTCCATCGTGTACGAACTTATCGACCAGGTGAAGGACGCCATGCTGGGTCTGCTGGAGCCCGAAACCCGCGAAACTGTGCTCGGCCATGCCGAAATCAAGCAGGTGTTCAAGCTCAACAAGGGCAAGGCAGCCGGCTCCTTCGTAACAGACGGCAAGATGAACCGCACCGCCGAGGCCCGCGTGCTTCGCGACGGCCAGGTGGTGTTCGACGGCAAGATGTCCACGCTGCGCCGCTTCCAGGACGAAGTGGAGGAAGTCAAGGCTGGTCTGGAATGCGGTATCCGCCTGGCAGACTACAACGACTACGAAGTGGGTGACATCATTGAATGCTACTCCCTGGAGAAAATCAAACAGACATTGTAAGCAGACATGGCTACACGACGTCTTGACAAAGTGAACGAGTTGATGAAACGGGAAATCGGCACCTTCATCCAGAAGGAGTACGAGTGGTCCGGCACCATCGTCTCGATTCTGGATGTCGAGATTACCGAAGACCTCAAGGAAGGTCGCGTATGGGTGGGCGTGGTCGGCCGCATGGCCCCCGCCCAGGTTATCGAGAAGCTGAATCGCAAGCGCGGTGAAATTCAGCGGGCTGTGAGCAAGCGCGTGGTGCTGCGCAATACGCCCCGCCTCACCTTCAAACACGATAACTCTGCCCAGCGCGGCGTGGATCTGGTGAATCTTCTGGACGACATCGAACTGAATCTCCCCAAGGCACCACCGCTGCCGGAGGGAGAATCTGACCCGGAAATCTGATTTCATCCTTATCCCCCCTACCACCACCCTATGGCAGGCAAAATCACCATCAGACGCGTTGGGAATCTCGTACCACACCTTTGTCTGGCAGGTGTACTGCTACTGGTAGGAGTCATTTTTTGGCTCAGCACAGCCGGCATCCCCGGCTGTGCTTTGCGCTATATAGAAAAGCAGGCAGCAGCTGCAGGCGTGCCTGTCAAACTGGAGAAAATCCAGCTGCAGCCCGGTTCCGGCATAGCAATCAAGGCCGAGGGGCTGAATCTTTCCATACCTCAGCAGGAGCTTCCTTCCGGGGCTCTGCATATCCGCAAACTTCTGCTGGAGTTCAGCCTTGGCCGCCTGCTGGCCGGAGACTACACCCCTGCCCAGCTGCAAGTTAAAGGAGCATCCCTGAATCTCCCCCTCGACACTGCTGCAATCGGGCAGCTCAAGCTCGAACCTCTGGAATTACAGGTAGGACTCGGTCCAGAGTGGCAGAGCCTCACCGCCACCCTGAACACGCATCTGCACGGCGTGGAGCTGAAATGGAATCTCTCCCTGCGTGAAAAAAATGGTCTCAGGCAACTTTTCCCGGAAAAACAGGAAGAAAGCACCCCTGCCACGGAACCGATGGAAGAGCTTTCCCGGATTCTGGCAGAATACCGTCCCGTGCTGCAGCAGGTTAAAAACCAGCTGGACGCACAAAAGTGGACTGCGGATGCATACCCCGGAATCCAGCTCAACATCCGCAAAGGCAAATACTGGCGCTACGGCATCACCGCCCGTATACCCAGTTATGAGCTTGAGTCTTACCATTTCCGCGATGCTGAAATCGACGCCACATTTGAGAACAACCTTCTCACCGTCAATACGCTGCAATTCCACACCATCAACCCGGACACCAAAGTATCACTCCAGGCAGCGTATGATCTGAGCTCCAGGGAGCTGGAATTTCACACCAGAAGCACGGCTCCGCTAGTGAAAATGCTCCGTAGTTACCTGGGTGAAGACGCCTCCGGAATACTCAGCCTGATAAAATCGGAGGACAATTCAACCCCGGGCATAGAACTGGACGGACGCGCAGAATTCAGCCATGATTATGCGCTCAACTCCATCACCCTGCGCGGCAAGGTGGAGCAAAAGCAGATGCATCTCGGCCAGACTCTGGTCAACCACGCAGAGCTCAGCTTCTTCATCCGGGATGGCAGCTTCAACATCGACAACCTGCAGCTGGATTTCCCGGAGGGCACTATAAAAGCAAGCTCTCAAGCGGCAGAAGGTAAGGGTTTTGCCAAGTTGCACATCAACCTGCCAGATGAAACATTACTGACCCTGGCACGCGATTTCAGCCAAAATGCTAACCTTGAGCTTCCCGCTGGATTGCGTTTTGGTAGCAATCTACGCCTGCAGGCAGACTGCGATATGCGCGTTGCACCATTTCAGCCAGGCAAAAGCCGGTTTGAAGACCTGCTTCCCACGCTGGTGGGGCTGAAGCTGCAATTCAACACTGAGCAACTGAGCTACGGCGAGGCCGACTTTACCAAAAACTCCTTCTCTCTGAATGCAGAAGGAATCAGATACAACGCACAGAGCGTCAGTATCGAGAACATCAGCATCGGCGCATTATCCAGCTACAAACAAGGGGAGAATGCAGCGGAATCCGTGGTGTTGAGCGCAGACCTCAGCCAGCTGAGCGCGGATTCAGACCTTAATACGCACCACATTGGCCACGCCAGGCTGCAAGTGAGCGCAAACGCCGCCACCACTGCTGAAGCAACGGTTGAAAAACTACACAGCACGGCAGAACTGGCGGATATTACATTAGAAGGAGACAAAGTGCAATCCGGTGCCATTGCCGCCACGCTACAGGCAGAGAGCCTCACCATTGCAGAAACTGCAGCAAAAGGCATTCACCTGGATATCCGGATACCAGATGGGCTGAACCTGGCAGATGCGTGGAGCAACATGCAGAAAGAAGCCCGGTTGGAAGCCTCCATTCAGGAACTCAGCCACGGCAGCCAATTCTGCGCCACAGGCACGCGCCTGCAGTTGCAGCAGACAGCCCCCAATGCCGCCACGCTGGAGGTAGAGTCAAGCGTGAATGATAAGCCCCTCAGCTTGAAGATTGATGCAAGACAGGAGGATAAGAATATAAATTTCCAGCACATCGCCGCGCATGTTCCGGCGGCCTCGCTGCTTCCCCTACTGGGCGGAGAACCGCTCGAAGAGCTGAAGCTCCCGAGCAGAATCTCACTTCAAGGCGATGCGCTCCTGGATACAGAATCCTGGAGACTCATCCAGTCTCATTACGATATTCAAATTCCCGAACTTATCCGCGTGTGCCGGAACGTGTACGTACACAAAGGCATGGAAATTCCCCTGGAACTCAAGGTTCGCGGCAATTTCAGCACAGAAGAGGACGGAACCATGCACTACGCCGCCGATGTAAACGCATGGTATAAACCCGGCGAAGAACTCAACATCCGGGTTGAGGGCAATCCTCTCAAAGATTGCCGCATCACCGGCAACAACAGCATTCCGGTAAATATCGTCAATGCGCTCATCGACAATGAGGATGCGCACTGGATTATGCGCGATTTCCGCTGCACCCCCGGCGTTACCCGCAATAACATCACCGACATTGACACCATCATCCGCTACAACCAGGGCATCTACGTGCATGCGCGCTGCAAGGCGGAGCTCCTCAACATGGAATTCATGCTTGGTGCTATCCGGGACAAGGAAGACGCCCAAGGCAACCCGACCGGCGAGGAATACCTGCGTACGGATTTGAGTCCGAATCCCTACACGATGGTGAAAGAAGGGCACTGCAATGTAGAAGTACTCGTGCAGCAGGACTGCGTGGATGAACACGGGCAGGCACTCCCCGAGCGCATCCGCATCAACCTGCTCAACCCGGATTTATTGTACGACAATGAACCATGGCTCAAGCGCATGGGATTCAAGACCGGAGCCGCCACCAGCAGGATAACGGGCGAGGCAGTCCGCTTCAACATTGAGGACTGCACCATCACCCTGCACAAGCTGAAAGGCAACTGCTACCCGGCCTACTCCATCGGCATGTATTATGCGCCTATCCAACATTTCATGGAGGATCTCATTCTGCGCGACCCAGTGGATATCGAGACCGAATACTGTCTGTTCCCCATTGCCCGCCGCTGCGAAGTGCCCATGCAGGGTCTCATCCGCGCAGATGCACCCACCGGTGCAGGATTCCGCTTCCTGGGCACCACAATTCCATTCACCAATTTCAGTGGCTTCATCAACATCAGCGATGTGGATGTCTACCTCGACCGCATGAATGCCGAATGCTGGGGTGGCGTCATGAATGGCTCGGTACGCATCGGTTTCTCAGGTGAACACACCACACTTGATGGTTGCATTCAGGCCCGCACCATGAATCTCAAAGACATCGTGGCCTCTTACGGGCAGGAATTCACCCCGGCAACCTGCAGCGGCTTCATCCGCTTCCAGGCACCGCAGCCAGAGTTGGAAGCAGTGCAGGCCTATGGGCGGGTAAGCTTGCGGGATGGCGACCTGATGCAGATAGGCCTCTTCCGCCCTGTGGGCAGCCTGCTGGCAGACATGCCCGGATACCTCGCCAAGCTGCAGGAATCAGTCACATTCAAGGAAGCAAAGGAAGAAGTGTCCCCCTCCTGGGTAGATAAGTTTATCCGCTACGTGTTCGACACCAGCAGCAATGCGGTGGATTCCGTCTACGATATTCCCTTTGCGAACCATTTCCTGAGATACGGTATCGACGAGGCTTTTGCCAAGTTCGATATCCGAAACGGCCACCTCATCACCCGGGATATGACAGCCCGCGGCTATAATCTCGACATCAGCACACAGCTGGATATTGACCTGGACAAACTCACCCTCACCGGCAATCTGTGGCCCAGAATCTCCAGCGTGCCCACCGTGCTCATTTCCCCGGTCACTATTCTCTCCAAATTCCTCATCGACATCAATCTATATGGCGATGTGCTGGCTCCGCAGTGGAAAATCGGGCTGAGCAAGAAACTCAGCGACGAGGCAGCCAGCCTCACCCCTGCCCCCCAGGCTCCCCCGGCACCGGATACCCCTGACAAATAATGACCAGCCCGCTCCAGTTTCTGCACCTCTCCCCCGGCAGCTTCTGGTCCACCACGCTGGCGGGGCTTGTGTTTCTGGTGCATCTGTCGGGGATAGCACTGGCCATCCACGCTCTTTGCCGAGAGCATTCCCCACAAGGCACCATTGCCTGGATGCTGGGGCTCATCCTGTTACCCTGGATTACCGTTCCGCTGTATCTGGTTCTGGGCGCAGCCCGCATCCGCCGCCACACCTCCATCCGACTGCTCAGGGAAAGCATTCAGAACTTTCTCTGCCAGCACGGGGCATGGGATGCCCCCACCAGCCAGATCAGCCGGACGCTGACGCATTGCACCGGATATTCCCCCTGCTCCGGCAATGACGTGCATCTGCTACGCGATGGCAACGACACCTACCGGAATCTCCTCCAGGCCATCCGCAATGCGCAGCATTCCATTCTGCTGGAGTTCTTCATCATCCGCAACGACCGCGTGGGCATCCGCCTGCGCAAAGCACTGGAAGACCGAGCCCGCGCCGGGGTGCAGGTGTATGTGATATACGATGAGGTCGGCTCCCATAAACTGCCCGCAGGATACCTGCGCCACCTGCGCCGTGCCGGAGTGCGGATTACTTCGTTCAACGGCAAGCGATTCTGGCTCAGCTCCATACTCAGACTCAACTACCGCAACCACCGCAAACTGGTGGTCATCGATAGCCGGGAAGCCTATCTGGGCAGCCTCAACATCGGGCTGGAATACACCCGCAGCGCGCGCCGCACATACTGGCGTGATACGTTTGTCAGGCTTCGCGGACCAGTCGTCAGCCAATGTCTGGTCAGCTTCCTGGATGACTGGCAACGCGCCACCGGAGAAAACATATCTCACCTTTCAACGCCTTGTGCGCCGCAAGGGGGCACCCGCTGCCAGCTCATCCCCAGCGGGCCGGATGATATACCGGTCAACACATGGCGGCTCACCCTGCTGGAACTGGCCGCCACGGCAAAGGAACGGCTGTGGCTGGCAAGCCCGTATTTTGTGCCGGATGAAGCCGTGCAGTCCGCTCTTTGCGGAGCTGCACTGCGAGGAGTCGATGTGCGGGTGCTTATCCCCCGACGCGGTGACAGCATCGCCGCGCACCTGGCCATGCTCACCTATATTCCCGGCATGATCGCCTGCGGCGTGCACTTGCTGGCATACGAACCCGGCTTTCTACATGAGAAAGTCTGCGTGAAAGATGCAGATAGCAGCAGCATCGGCACGGCCAATCTGGACGAACGCTCGATGCGGCTGAACTTCGAACTCACCCTGCTCATGGAAGACACCTCTGCCACCGCCGGAGTAGCCGCTATGCTGGAGCAGGATATGGCAGAAGCAAGCCCCATCACCCCTGACCGATGGCACAAAGCTGCCCTCATCACCCGACTGATGGCAAACTGCTGTCGTCTTCTTTCGCCAGCGTTGTAATCTCACGCTTGAAACCCAGCGTCTGTTATGGTAAAATAACGCGCATGAACATTACGCTGAATTCGCCGCTGGATATGCACCTGCACCTGCGCGATGGTGACATGCTGAAACTCACCGCCCCGCTCTCTGCTGATTTTGCCGGGGCTGTCATCATGCCCAACCTCGTGCCGCCGGTCACCACACCTGCCGCCATGCAGGCGTACGATGCCCGCATTGCCGCCGCCATGGGCAACACTGATTTCACGCGCTACATGACCCTTTTCTTCACCCCGCTGGGCGAAAAAGAACTCATCGCAGCCAAAGAAACACCCGGATTCTTCGGTTTCAAACTCTACCCCGCCGGCATTACCACCAACAGCGAAGGTGGCGTTTCCGACATGGCCCAGGCAGACAAGACCCTCCGCCTCATGGAGGAAATGGGCATTCCCCTGCTGGTGCATGGTGAAAGCCACGGCTTTGTGATGGACCGCGAGCAGGAGTTCCTGGCCGTCTACCGCCACCTGGCTACAAAGTACCCGAAGCTCAAACTCAGTATGGAGCACATCACCACAGCCGAAGCCGTGCGCCTGCTGGATGAGTTCCCGAACATCTGCGCCACCGTCACCCTCCAGCACCTCATCATCACCCTGGACGATGTGGCCGGCGGCGCACTGCGCCCGCACCTGTTCTGCAAGCCCATTGCCAAGCGCCCGGAAGACCGCGATGCCCTGCTCCGCGCCGCTCTGGAGGGACACCCCCGCCTCATGTTCGGCTCAGACTCTGCCCCGCACCCGCGCTGCAAGAAAGAAGCCTGCGGCTGTGCAGCGGGCGTGTTCACCGGCCCGGTGGCCCTGCCCAAGCTGGCTGAAATTTTCGCCGCGCACGGCGCGCTGGAAAATCTCCAGGCCTTTGTGAGCGGCAACGCCTGCAAGTGGTACGGCCTGCAGCCCGTGCAGAAAACTGTTACCTTGGAAGACACGCCCATGAGCGTACCCGCCAGCTACCGCAGCTATGGCGAGCAGGTCGTTCCCATGTATGCCGGAGAAAGCATTGGCTGGAGCATCGTGCGCTGATGGAAGCCGCCCCCATACCCACGGCAGATGACCTGCGCCAGCTGCTGGCAGACATTGCCTCCACACACATGCCCTACGGCATGTACGGGCCGAAGAATTACCCGCCGGAGGGCTGCCCGCTCATGGATTTACCCACCGAATACCTCGACTGGTTCTGGCAGCGGGGCTGGCCGAAAGGCAAGCTCGGCAGGCTCATGGAGCAGACGCTCCTCATCAAGAACAGCGGGCTGGATAAGCTCTTCACCCCTTTCCGCGAAGCCGCTGGCGGTCGTCGTCATTTCCCACGTAAATAATCTTCATGAACAAACTCCGTTCCATCATCCTGGCAGCACGCCCCAAGACCCTCCCCGCAGGCTTTGTTGCCGTGTGGGCGGGATGCCTCATCGTCTGGAAATTCCAACAATTTTTCCCGGAATCAGGCATACGCCTGGACTGGTGGCTGGCGGCATATACCGCCCTGAGCTGCGCATGCATCCAGATTGCCTGCAACTTCTTCAACGACGCCATCGACGCCACAAAAAACGCTGATACCGAACAGCGCCAGGGCCCTCGCCGCATCACCGCCAGCGGAGACATGAGCCCCACTGCCGTGAAACTCTGGGGATGCTTCTTCCTGGCCGCCGCTGCCGCGTTCGGTGTGCCGCTCATTCTGGCGCAGGGCTGGCCGGTGCTGCTCATCGGTATACCCAGTCTGTTCTTTGCCTACGGCTACACCGGCGGCCCCTGGCCGCTGGCCTACCACGGTCTGGGGGAACTCTTCGTGCTGCTCTTCTTCGGGCTCGTTGCCGTGGTGGGCACGGTATTTGTGCAGATTGGCTGGCAACCGGGCTTTCTGGAGGTCTACTACTGCGCCATCGTGCTGGGGGTGCAGTGCGGGCTGCTCTCCTGCCTGCTCATTGAGGTGAACAACATCCGCGACCGCAAGGAAGACGCCACCACCGGTAAACGAACCCTCGCCGTGCGCCTGGGTGAGAAACGCGCCCGCGGTCTGGCCATGGCCTTCCTCGTTGCGCCCTATGTCACCCTCAAGCAGACCGCCTTCTTCCTGCCCGGCTTCAGCTGGAATCTCGTGTGGCTGGCCGCCATCATTCTGGGCGGCTTCATTCTCCTGAAGCTCAACACCATGCCCGCCAACAAGAAAATGAACATGCTGCTGGGGCTTTCCTCCCTGCACATGGGGCTCTTCCTCCTGGCACTCACTCTCTGATTTCCCTCCTCTCATGAACAAGTCTCTTTTCTTTTTGCTCCCGCTTTTGTGCTGCAGCTGCGTGGTACAGAACCAGCTCATTCTCGACCCGCTGGCAGAAGGCGAAAGCCTCATGATACGGGATGAAGCCGCCATTGCCACCTTTGAAACCATCATGGCCGGCGTGGCGGATCCCACCAACACATACAAACTCCCGGAATCCACGCGCGAATTCTTTAACTCCGCAGATGTCATCAGCACCTTCCAGGACACACAGCCCGTGCTCGGCATCTGCCGCAACGGCGATAAGGAATACTACTACCACATCGAACGGAATGTGGACGGCACCCTCATCACCGACCTGGATGACGGTGTGACCGACTACATCATTACTCCTGAAAAGTACAAGGAAATCCAGGATTTCATGGCGCTGCACACCCCTCCCCGCGATGAGGAAGAGGAATCGGACGAGCAGAAAGAAGAACCTGACGAAGAAGAATAAATGCCCATGAATCACCGCATTCCCCTGCTCCTGCTGCTGATATTCATCGGGCTCTCCTGCTGGTCAGCCATCAACCCGCACGACACCCAGGTATGGTGGACAGAAATGACCGTTGCCCTGCTTCTGGTGGGCGCGCTCATTCTCAGCTACCGCAGGTTCCGCTTCTCTGACACCGCCTACATCATCCTGGGCCTCTGGTGCTTCATCCAGGTTATCGGCGCGCACTACACCTTTGAACTCGTCCCCTTCGATTTCGTCACCAATCTGTTCGAATTCGAGCGCAACCACTACGACCGCCTGGCCCACTTTGTGGTAGGCATGGGCGGCATTGCCATTGCGGAGCTGCTCTGGCGCTGCAGACTGGTCAACGGGGTCAGAACCGCTGCGGTATTCAGCGTCATCTTCATCCTGGCCATTGCCGGCTTCTGGGAACTGGTCGAGTGGATTTACGCCGAGATTGACGGCGGCGATGCCGGGCAAGCATTCCTCGGCTCCCAGGGCGATGAATGGGACGCCCACAAGGACATGGTGCAGGATACCCTGGGAGGTATCCTTGCCGCCCTTATTTTCTACTGGCAGAACCGTGGGCAGAAAGCCATGCATTGAATTCCTCCCGTGTGGGCAGGAGGATGCTTTTCATAAACGGAGTCTCAAACAATGCCTGAGCAGACGCTGGATAAACGGCCAGCGTCCCCCGGTGGTACAGGGCTAGGCCATGCGTTGCGTTATCATTCAACCAGTAAAGAGCCTTCCAATCAGATTCTCCCTCTCTGGAAATACAGATTCTGCCGTACTCCGGAGCTGCCCAGGAAAGGTATCCCACGGACACCTGCACCCCATCATCCACACGGATGAGAGCCTGAAAGCGGGCAGCAAGCTCATAGTAAGGCATCTGCAGCTCCAGGCGCGCCGGAGTCCCCAGTTTTGCAAGTTCCCGCCGGGCAGCGCGAATATCCAGCCAGGCACGGATAGCAAACAAAGCATAAACCACCGCCATCACGCTCCCCAGCACGGCCAACGCTCGTGAATACTCCCCGGCAACACCCCACAAGCCTGCCACCACAGACAGCAGCCCCACGAATACGCACACCAGATTATCCCGCAAGTCTTTCATCGCACAGTGGTTAAATTCACCCCTCATCCAGGTAATCCTTCAGCCATGCGTCAAATTCATCGCGCGAGCGCAAGAAGATGTTATCCATAAAAGCATCCTCAAATTCGCCCTTGTGCGGTGCGGGATAAAGCGAAAGCCCCCCATTCTTGTAAACGGCAAGGCCATGCGCTTTCATTTTGCGGAATTTGGGTGGCAGCTCAAGCTTCTCTTTCTTGCAGATGCGCTGCAGCTGCGTATCGGTATAATGCCAGTCTGAACGCAGCCAGAAAAGCCCCATCCAGTCAGAATTGCCCACCTTTGAGATTTGAATATCAGCAAATGCCCCCGTATTCCATGCAAGGAAATCAGGCTCCACCGTTGCCTCTCCACACCCCGCCAGCTTCTCGAAACGCGACTGCAGCTCCGAAAAGGGCATTTCAAGTGCCACCTGTGTTGGCACATTCCATTGCTCCCGCTCCTTCTTGCTGCGCAGAAACCCGCGGGCTTCCATGTATGCTTCCCACACAAAAAACACAGCAGCACCGAAAGAGGCCACGGCCATCAGCCCCAGTTTGAAATTCCAGCCACCCGATTGCCCCAGATAAAAGAACAGGGCCAGAAACGCCAGAGCCCCCAGACTAAGCAACACATTATCACGCACTTCCTTCATGCCGGGTATCATACCAGAGAATCGCCCGCATATCAAAATAAATCTACATCATGCGTGGACGAAGGCACATGTGTCCCAAAGTTTCGTAGATTGTAATTTGTCGGCGAGCGTCCTGTCACGGCGTAGCTTTAGCGAAGTCGGAAGCGAGCGGAATTCATAGCCCACGGTAGTGGGCGTAAGAGGTTAGACAGGGGTGGAGCGACGGAGTCGCGGAACCCCTGGTCAAACAAAAAAATGACCAGAACCCCGAACACAGTGAGTGGGTGGCAGAAACCTAAGCATCAACGTAAAACGCCGCATTCTGTCACCCGTTCCA
>JAFZGH010000014.1 GCA_017555465.1 Akkermansia sp.
AGAACCTTGCCCGTGCCGGTCACCTTGAAACGCTTGGCCACGGCCTTACGTGTCTTGTTGATACCACCTTTGCGGGTCATGGTGCAGGGATTATACACACCTTTTCCCATCTGGCAAGGAAAATATCACCTATTTTGTCAAAAATTAAAAAAATGCGTCAATTCCTACTTTTTTGCTTGCAATTAAGATAGAATTATTCTAAAGTACGGCCATGAACACGACATTTATCGAATATCCGAAGTGCACGACCTGCAAGAAGGCAAAGAAGTGGCTGAGCGAGCAGGGGGTGGAATTTGCAGACCGCCACATAGCCGAGGCGAACCCGAGCGCGGAGGAATTGCGCTCGTGGTGGCAGGCAAGCGGCGTACCGCTGAAGAAGTTTTTCAACACCTGCGGGGTGAAGTACCGCGAGATGAACCTGGCAGAGCAGCTCAAGACCATGAGCGAGGACGAGCAGCTGGCACTGCTGGCCTCTGATGGTCTGCTGGTGAAGCGCCCGATTCTGGTGACTGCCGAGGGGAAGGTGGTGCCTGGGTTCAAGGCGGAGACCTGGAGCGCCGCTCTGGGTAAATAAGGAAGTTTGAGTCGGTAATAACGTCAATGCAAGCAGTGGCCGCGTGCCGGGATTTTCCTGGTGCGCGGTTTTGCCTTTGCTCTTGCAGCGGTGCGTGCGGTATGGTAGTATAAGCGCATGGATATCAAACCTGCAAATCAGAAGAAGAAGCTTGTTTACCCGCTGGCAGCCGCTGCCGTGGTGGGTAGCGCCGTGCTTTCCAGCTGCCAGCAGCAGCAACAGCAGCAGCGCCTGGGTGGTGAACCCCCGCAGGCACTCGGTGGTGTGATTATCGTAGAATCAGCCAAGGGTGCAACGCCCGTCCTGGCTGATAAGTGATTCCGCCAGACACCATGAAGATCAACCCTTCTACCCGGAAGAAGAAACTGCTGTATCCCCTGGCTGCAGCGGTGGTGCTGGCTGGCTGCCAGCAGCAACAACAGCAACGCCTGGGCGGCGTGCCCCTGCCGCCGCCAGATGTGCAGCCCGAACCCGCTGTGAAGCAGCAGGAAAAGACGCGCCCGCAGCGTCTGGGTGGTAAAGCTCCCCTGCATATGCGCCAGAACCGCGATAAACAGCTGATTCCCGGGCGCGCCAGAGCCAATCAGCCCTTGGGGGGTAAAAAACGAGCATCGCATTGAGAGAGACTCTGCAGCTGACCCTGTGTCTCACGCATGATTGCACCCTGCGTTGTGCCTATTGCTACGCAGGGCGTAAGTATGCGCATGCCATGACCCACGAGGTTGCTGAGCTGGGCATGGAGACCGGGCTGGTGGAAGCTCTGCGCACCGGGCGCGGGGTGGATGTGAGCTTTTTTGGCGGTGAGCCGCTGCTGGAGTGGGACTTGCTGCGCCATTGCCATGGCTATATGCAGCGCCGCGCTGCGGAGCTGGGCGTGGCGGTGCGCTATGGAATCACCACCAATGGCACCTTGCTGGACCGGGAGCGCCTGGCCTGGATGGCGGAGCGGGATTTCCTGGTGGGGCTGTCGGTGGATGGTTCGCCGGAGATGCACAATGTGAACCGCCGCTATGCCGACGGGCAGGGAAGCCACGCAGCCGCGGCTGCGGCATTGGCGCTCATGCAGGAGTTTCCCACACTGCGCAGCCGGGTTATCTGCGTGGTGAATCCGTCCAACCACCATTTGCTGAGCAAGGGGGTGCAGTGGCTGCACGAGCATTACCAAGGGGTGGTGGGGCTGAATTTTGACTACTGGAGCGCATGGAGCGATGCGCAGTTTGATTCCCTGTGCCGCCAGCTGGATGCCTTGCAGGAAATGATGCTGGCATCCTACCGCGCGGGGAATCCCATACGCGAGGAGAATATAGAGGGCAAGATATGGAGCGCCCTGCGCGATGCGGAACAGGCCTGCGCGCATTGCACCATTGGCGAGCAGGAACTTGCCGTCTCGGTAGACGGGCATTTCTTCCCATGTTCCCGCATGGTGGGAGTGGGGGATGACCCGCAGATTACCTTTGGCAATGTGTACAGCGGCATTGACCGCGCCCGGCAGGCCTGGTTCATTGCCACGCGCGGTAACGCCACGCCGGAATGCCGGCTTTGCGAGCTGCGCCACCGCTGCCTGAACACCTGCGGCTGCACCAACTATGCCGGCACGGGTGCCATTAACCGGGTGTCGCCCTTCTTGTGCAACCTGGAGCAGAAGCTCATCGAGATGGCAGATGATTTAGCTGAAACACTCTGCCAGGAGGCGAATCCCGCCTTTATCCAGCGTTTTTATTGCTGTTAAAAGAAACCGCGCATGGGGTAGGAATCCCATGCGCGGCCTGAATGAAGAAATGCTGTTTGCTTACTTCTTGCGAATGATGAACTTGCCGTGGGTATCACGGGACTTTTCATCGTTATTGAAGGTCACCAGGATGCGGGGTGCGGCAGGCTTTTTCTCTGCCGTCACATAGTAACTGGCCGGGGATGTCAGCGTGAAGGCCCGGGTGTCTTCGGAGACAAGCGTTTCACCATCGTACAGCGCGACGCGCGTGACTCTGGCAGGTGTTTTGCCCCGGGTGGGTTCAAAGCGGACTTCGTACTTACCGGCGGCATCGATGGGAAGCTTGCCTTGTATTTCTGTGGCAACCCCTTGCATGGGGAGGGAATCTGGCGACCATCCCCGCACATACTGCAGCCCGGCAGTCCAGTCGCGCATGACGATGACGGCCGAACGCCCCAGCACGGAATCCGGGTTGAGTTCTTTCATGATGCCGGCATAGTGGGCAATGGCGGCAGCTCCACCGGTGCCGACGCGGCGGCGAATCAGCCCGATGGTGAATGCGCAGGCATTCTGTTTCTGCTGCACGGTGTGCAGCGGGTTAGAAATGGCGGCATCCATGACCTTCAGCGCCTCGTTGAGCGGAAGCTCATTGATTTTATCGCCCATGGGGTTATTGTAGAACTTAAGCGCGGCCAGGCAGCCGGATTTATCCTCCGGGTCTGCCGTCTTGATGAGCTGTTCCACTTTGTCCGGGCGTTCAATGCCCTCTACCTGAGCAGCCTGCAGCAGGAGCTTTGCGCGCTCAGCTCCCTGCGCGGCGTTGGCCTGGCTCATCAGCTCGTCCTGCTTAGCCTTGGCTTTGCGGAGCCTGGTGATGAGGCGTGCAATGCGCTCTGCTTCGGGAGTGACCATGGGCGGGCCGCATACGATGCCGTATTGGCGACCTGCCTTATCATACAGCACTATTGCAGGGAAGGAGTGCTTGCTGTGGGCGTGGGGGAGTTGCAGCTTGCCCATGGTTTTGTTGAAGCTCTGCTTCTGGGCCTCGTTCATGCTCTCGCGCAGGGGCACCAGGATGGTGACCGAGTTGCCGAGAGCCTTATCCACAACGGGCGAGTTATACAGCTGCGAGATGTGTTCCTTAGCGCGTTTGTCCCAGCCATCGCCGTAGATGAAAAGCGCATATCCATCGTCATTCACCTTGGCGAGAGCCTGCTCGTAGTTGCTTACCTTGCTGGCTGCCGTGACCGGCTGCAGCGTAGCAAGTACTGCTGCACACATCAGTATGGAAAAAAGTGGTTTCATATCAAATGGGGGTGGTAGGGTTATCATGCTGCGGGTGTGCCATAGACAAAGATTCCGTCAACGTGGAGCACTTCCTGTGCACCGGGGCGGATGACGCGGACATAGAGAGCTTTGGGTTGCTCGGCACCCAGGTCAAAACGGATAATGCGCTGTGTGCACTTACCGGTCAGTTGGCCAGCGTTGTGCCAGTCATCGTCCTTGCCGGTTTCCGATACCTGGACCTGCAGCCCGTTCAGACGATGCCAGTTAGCAGAGTTTGCATGAGCAGCGAGCACAATTCCGCTGATGGTGGCATGCTTGGGCAGCTTGACCCCGATCCACGGTTCCTTGTTCTTGGCGGTGTGAACCTGTCCGCCCTTCCGGGTGAGCACATTGGCATGCGTTGCGGGTTTATCCCATTGGCTGGTGGAGGAGGCAATAAGGACACCTCCTTCTGATACCAGCTTGCCGGGGAATGCCTCAAAATCGCCAATCGGCCGGTTGTCGTGGGACGTTTCGGGGGCGATGAGTTTGCTGACGGACTGGAAGGCCGATGCATCGCGGTTGGCTTCTGCAGCCAGAATGATATTGGTGAGCACCTTGGTGCGTGCCTCGCCCTCCAGGCCATCGCCGTTGCCAATGGCTTCTGTCATAATCCCGAGTATGCGGGTTCTGGCGGCATCATCCATCTTCTGCATGAGCGTGTTACCGCTTTCGAGGGAATATGTGGCGTAGGCCGGATTGGAAATCGTGCCTTTGAGCATGTTGCTGTAAAGGGTGCATTTGTTCTCCAGGTCGCTGCCTTTGCGGGCGTTGTTCAGCAGGTCAATCTGCTTATTGAGAAGATCCTGCACCTTCCAGCGCTCGGGACCCAGCTCGCGGGTGTTCTTCCAGAACTTCGCAAAGGCGGTTTCCAGCTGCTGGGCATTGGCTCCGTTTTTGCCCAGTTGGTCATAAACCTGGTTGCGCATGAGTTCCGAGGCGCATTCGGCAAATACGGGCACCATGTTGGAACAGATGCTGTCATTGAGCTGCAGCCATGCATCTGCACCGGCCTTGGTTGCTGCCAGCAGGTCGGCATGTTCCCGGAATACCTGGTAATGGAGCGGCTGTGCGGCTTCGGCTTTCAGGAAATAACCGATGGCGGCTGATGTGTTGCCGGATGTGGCTGCCATGTGGGCCAGCGCGCGGTATGCGTTAGAGAGCCTCAGAGCGGCTTTCTGTGCGGTTGCATGCTGCTCTGTCAGCATGTGCAGAGAGGAATAGCGCCAGTTATCCAGCCAGGGACGCCAATGCAGACCACGATCCCAGGAAACCGAATAGGACGGAGTCCATTTTCCATCTACCCACACCACATACGCGCAGTGGGCGGGTTCGCCCATGGTCAGCGCCGGAACGCCGTTGGCACAGGCTGCAGATGCACCAAAATGCGACAAACCACCGCAAACACCGCCCACTTCCTGCGTGAACTGGTGGTGACGCCCGGTATACATGCCTTCAAAGGCGGTGTAGTAGGCGCTACCATGCACGCTTTCTCCGTACACATTGTGCAGCACATAGCCGCAGCGCCAGCAGCAGCCGGTATAGCGCTCATCGTTCAGATTCACATTGTTGAGCGCCCAGGTGAAACTTTCAGGAGTGCCAGAACTGTGGTCGCCTTTCCAGCCGCAGACAACTCGACGCTGCCAGAAGGGCAGAGTGTCGAAAATCTTGTGCAGTCTGTCCTGACGCCAGTTCCGCACAAAATATTCAGCCCGCTTGCACGCGTTGTCTACGCTCCAGCCGAAACGGGCATATTCCAGGGCTGTAGCCGTGGCGATATCACGGGGAAGCCGGTCATCCGGCAGCATGCGGGTGTAGCGCTCCATCATGTTGGCCAGCATGTTGAGCATGCGCCCGGGCATGATGCATTCGCCGCTGTAAACAACATCCCCGATCCATCCCAGATCGTTGGCCATGAGGCCGATGAGCTTGGAAGCGCGCGGGCGCTTCACCACATCTGCCAGGCGCATGGGCTGGGCGAGCTCTGCTTCCAGTTCGGCAATCTCGCCTTTGAGTTTGGCGATGAAGTATTCGGTGCTATCAACGGCGGTGCCGCCCAGGAGCGGGAGCTCTGCCTCTCTGGTGGCCAGCTCTTTCTTCTTGCTGTTGAGCTTGTTTTCCGTAGATTTCTGGTAGTCCTGGTAGGCCTTTTCGGAAAGCACTTCGGCATTGGCTAAGTGCCAGTTGGCAAGGAGCAGGCGGTTCGATTCGCTCTTCAGGAAATTCTTGATGGA
>JAFZGH010000092.1 GCA_017555465.1 Akkermansia sp.
CGCGGGCACTTCGCGCACCCCTTGCACGCCGCTTGCGTACATTTTGCCATCACAGGCAGCAAAAGCCCCTTAAAAGCCATTTTAACGCGTTTCTTGCTTTTTCTCTCTTTTTGTGGTTGACTTTATCCTTGCGGCGAGCTAACTTAACCTTGCCCCGTTCCCGTGTCAGGCGGCACTGCTATCAATGCCACGGTAATATAGGGGGGCGGCGTCAAGTGTCTGACGCGTCTGCCTGCCCCTTTGGCCATAATTGCTCGCCCTTTCGTTTGCTGTGTGCCGAGTTTGTGTCCGGCCAGTAAGTTTCCAGCACGGTATTGTCCGCTGTCTGCGTGAAGGCCACCGTGTATTTCTTCCCTTTCGGTCTGTAAGGATCCACCACACTTGCCAGATAGGTGCGGCTTCCGTTTTCGTTTTGCCATATCTCTGCGGGGTTCTTCACCACTTCCTCTATCAGCGGCAGCGCGGAAAGGCGCCTGTCTATATCTTCAGCATCCTTGCCTTCCTTTGCCCAGTGTTCCAGCAGCCGCTCGTCCAGCGTCACTTCCTCGCCCAGCGGGTTCTGCACCTTCACACCCTTGGCCAGCTTTTCCCTCGCCACTTCTGGCTTCATGCGGTCAGGCATCATCAGCGGCTTCCAGTCAGCAGGACCACAGCGGCACGTCTCCTGGCTTTTTGCCATGCAGTCATCACCGCCCGGGCCGCTGTTTGTCACCAGCAGTTCTTCCAGCAGGCTGCGGTTCTTCACCTCGCCGCCATCTTCCGGCAGGTCAGCTGCCCCGCGCAGCTTTGCTTCCACACTGGCCAGATGCTGCGCCATCCGCTCCGGGTTCGGGTGCCGCATCTCTGCAAACGCAGCTAGCTCCTCATCTGTCAGCGGCGGTTCTTCCGCCTGCGGTTCTTCCGTGCGGTTCACCACAGGCGCAGCAGGCTCGGGCGCCGTGTTCATCATCGGCGCGGCTGCCGGTGCTGCGGGTACAGGTTCCACATCCATCTGCATAAGCTCGCTGGCCTTTTCCTGTGTAGTCTGCCAGCCTGCTGTTTTCAGCGTGGCCAGCAGCTGGGCAAGCTGCATGCGTTCATCAGCGGGTTCCGGCGCAAGGCTGAAATACGCCAGCGGCGGGTCATCGGGGAAAGCCGCCGCCAGCAGCCGCCGCGTGAATTGCCGGTTGATGGCCGCGCTGATGCTTGCCGCACTGCCCGCCACCAGGTTTTCAAAGCTGTCCGTATGCGCACTCCCCGCCAGCGTCCCGCTGCCGCTTTCCGTGGTGATGGTCAGCAGACCGCCCGTGGCCACGGTGATGATGGCATCCTGGCACCACTTCGCCCGCTTTTCAAAGCTGTCACAGTTATTCTGCCGCGTTTCCACCGTCTGGAACTTACTCCCGTTCGGCACCGTCCCGCGCCCGTCACCGATGATGCGCTTCGCCAGCGCATCATACACACGCGCCATCTGCTCACCCGTGGCAGGCGGCAGTTCAAGAAAGATGCTCGGGTTGCCGTACACATCAAGAAAAGCATCCCACCCGTGGATGGCGTGCATCTTGTCAACTATCAGGAACATGCAGGCCAAATCTATCGGGCGCGCTTCGCGCACAATGACGAGCTCCGCATCCAGCGCTTCCAGCGTGCTGTAGGTCGCATCTGCCTTGGCATTGTACAGCCAC
>JAFZGH010000093.1 GCA_017555465.1 Akkermansia sp.
CGCGGGCACTTCGCGCACCCCTTGCACGCCGCTTGCGTACATTTTGCCATCACAGGCAGCAAAAGCCCCTTAAAAGCCATTTTAACGCGTTTCTTGCTTTTTCTCTCTTTTTGTGGTTGACTTTATCCTTGCGGCGAGCTATCGTGAAGCTCCGGGCGGCACCTTTCCTTCCACTAGGCAAGATTGAAATCAGATGGCTGGATAAGTAGCTGAGGGACCCAACCCTGTGCATCTGCCCGTAGACGTAGGTTCCCGACCTGCGTTTTTTTATTTTCTCGCTTTCCTTTCTTCTTCTGTAGTGCTAGAAATCCCGAGGTTATCCCGGTGGCTGTTTTTGTTTTCATCGTAAGATGTCACCAGCTCCCACCGTCCTTGCTGTCCTTCGCGCACTACTGCTATTTCCGATCCGTGACGGATAACACGCTTGCTCGCATCTGTGTGCGGCTCTACTTTTCCGTGCGCCAGCACATACGGCATGCGGTGCAGCGCACGCGTGCCGTGCTTGTCCTCGATGTGCGATAACCCATAGCCATCCTCGTGCGTGGCGCCCTTTTCGTTTTTCTCATGCGTTCCCGGGCGTCCATAGGGAAAATCTATCTCACCCAGCCCCGGCACTTCCACCGCAGCCTGAAAATCCTGCTTTGTTGCCATTACCTGCCGCACCGCCCCTGTGGCTGCCTTGTAGCGCTCCGTGTAGCCATGCGTGCTGCATCGTGCCTTATCTTTCGCGCGGCAGGTTTCACTATACATGCCTTTCTTATTCTTCACCTCGCCGCCATCTTCCGGCAGGTCAGCTGCCCCGCGCAGCTTTGCTTCCACGCTGGCCAGATGCTGCGCCATTCTCTCCGGGTTCGGGTGCCGCATCTCCGCAAACGCAGCCAGCTCCTCATCCGTCAGCGGCGGTTCTTCCACCTGCGGTTCTTCCGTGCGGTTCACCACAGGCGCAGCAGGCTCGGGCGCCGTGTTCATCATCGGCGCGGCTGCCGGCGCTGCGGGTACAGGTTCCACATCCATCTGCATCAGCTCGCTGGCCTTTTCCTGTGTAGTCTGCCAGCCTGCTGTTTTCAGCGTGGCCAGCAGCTGGGCAAGCTGCATGCGTTCATCGGCAGGTTCCGGCGCAAGGCTGAAATACGCCAGCGGCGGGTCATCGGGGAAAGCCGCCGCCAGCAGCCGCCGCGTGAATTGCCGGTTGATGGCCGCGCTGATGCTCGCGGCGCTGCCCGCCACCAGGTTTTCAAAGCTGTCCGTATGCGCACTCCCCGCCAGCGTCCCGCTGCCGCTTTCCGTGGTGATGGTCAGCAGACCGCCCGTGGCCACGGTGATGATGGCATCCTGGCACCACTTCGCGCGCTTTTCAAAGCTGTCACAGTTATTCTGCCGCGTTTCCACCGTCTGGAACTTACTGCCACTCGGCACCGTCCCGCGCCCGTCACCGATGATGCGCTTCGCCAGCGCATCATACACACGCGCCATCTGCTCACCCGTGGCAGGCGGCAGTTCAAGAAAGATGCTCGGGTTGCCGTACACATCAAGAAAAGCATCCCATCCGTGGATGGCGTGCATCTTGTCAACTATCAGGAACATGCAGGCCAAATCTATCGGGCGCGCTTCGCGCACAATGACGAGCTCCGCATCCAGCGCTTCCAGCGTGCTGTAGGTCGCATCTGCCTTGGCATTGTACAGCCAC
>JAFZGH010000094.1 GCA_017555465.1 Akkermansia sp.
GCAGGCCGCGCTGGATGTTGCCACCGCCAAGCGCGACCGCATCCAGTCTGCTCTGGACCACGGCGCTGATGCCGCCTGGCTGTTCTACGTCTACGGCGGCGCAGACCGCCCGCACACCATCCCCCAGAACTTCATCTGGCAGTAATTCGTACTTCGTAATTCGTACTTCGTAATTCACTTTCCCCTTTTTTTACCATGAAAACACAAACAGAAAACACCACCACCGCCACCCCCGCAGAACTCATACCTGCCGAGCCCGTAGCCATCACCCCCGCCACCATGAGCGCTCCGCGCTCTCAGTTCACGCTGGTGCAGCTCACCACAGCAGGCAATAACCTGACCCGCGGGCTCGTCACCAGCGCACAGCAGATGCTGCGCCTTCAGGTCAGCATGCTTCACAGCGTGGTGGCCATGGGCTTCATTCTCGGTGAAGCCCGCCGCCTGCATTTTGGTGACTTCACCAAAATGTTCCCCAAAAAACAGGGCGATGAAATCAAGCCCGGCATGTTCGCCTGCTCCCACAGAACGGCGCACAATTACATCCGCACCGCAGATGCCATCTGGCAGCGCGCCGCCGCCACAGGTAAGGCCGCCGAACTGGAGCAGCAGGTCAGCGCCTACATCGTGGATGCGCAGACCTTTGACGCCCCACAGCGTGAAATCCCCGTGCTGCATGAGCTGGTGAACACGGAATGGGTCAGCATGCACCAGGTCATGGTGGAGCTCGGCGTCATCAAGCCCGCCCGCCATAAAGCACTGGCCAATGAACAGCCCGCCGAACAGCCCGCCCTGCCGGGGCTGGAAGAATTCTGCCGTCAGGCATGGGAGAATACCACCACTGCCCTCGGTGCTTTCCGCTCCCTCATGGAAACGGATATTCCCCGCCTGAATCTTCAGCAGCGCCACACCCTGCGCGATGAACTCAAAAGCATGCTGGCCGAACTGGACCGCATGGAAACCGCCGCACCCGAGCTGGCTTAAATCGTCAATCGTAAATCGTCAATCGTAAATCTGAGCCGTCCCTCATCATGAACCATCAGGAGTTTGACCATTACATTCAGCAGGATGCCGTGCTGGACCTGCTCATCTTCAGCGAGGCCATGGATGACGTGCTGCTGGCCTTGAATGAGGGGCGGCTGCACCCCCGCATGGTGTGCACGGAGGATGACACCGCCGCCCGCCTTGCCGATATCGCCAACCATGGCCGCCGGCTTATCGCCGCTCTGGACCATCTGCTTGAAGATTAAACCATGAAAACAGACATTTCATCCCTGCCCATATCGCTGGATGCCCGCATGCGCGGCAGCCTGCTGGAAGAATGCTGCCGCCGCGTGCAGCAGCACCCCGGCAGCCGCGCAGATGCGCTGGCATGGGGCGTGCAGTGGCTCGCTGGGCAGGGCGTCACCACTTCCTACAAATCACTGGAGCGCACCTTCTACAAGTTCCGCAAGGGCGGCAGCCTGGCCTGCATCGATCGCCGCAAGGTGTACGGCAAAAACACAGGCCGCGGCGTTCACCAGCCCCGCTTCAAGGCGCACTGGATTGAACTGGCCGCCAGCTGCCCGCGCGGCGCCCGCGCAGCCTATGAGGAGCTGAAGAAATCATGGCACCGTGGCGATGCCATCCCTGGCTATGAAAAAGAATGGGACCGGCGCACGCTGCCGGTGGGCTGGTCATACGAAAACCTTTGCAAGCTGCTGCCCGGCAAACGCACGCTGAACATCTACCGCAAGGGCATCACGCAAGCGCATGACCTGCTGCCGCAGGTGCTTTCCACCCGCGCAGGCTCATACCCGCTCCAGTTCGTTTTCTTTGATGATGTCTGGATTGACCGCATCTGCCGTCATGAAACGGAAATCAACCGCGCTTTCCAGCTCGGCGCGCTGGATTTCTGCACCGGCATGCGCCTGTCTGCCAGCATCAAGTTCCGCCACCGCCGCAAGGATGGCACCCATGTCTACTTTGAACAGGATGACATGCTGCTGGCTGTGGCCGCCTTCCTGAAGAATGACGGCTACAACGCCGAAAAGGGCACCACGCTGGTGGTGGAAAACGGCACCGCCGCCATCTCTCCCGAGGTGGAAGCCATGCTGGCCGCTATCAGCGGCGGCAAGATTACCGTTGACCGCTCCGGCAAGGTAGGCATGCGCCAGCTGCTGCGCGGCTACGGCGGCCTCGTGAAAGGCAACCCCCGCCACAAAGCCCCGCTGGAAAGCTGGCACAATCTGTTCCACAATCGCCTTTGCATCGGTCAGGCTGACTGGGCAGGCAAAGACCGCACCCCGCCCGAAACCGTGGCGGGCATCATGAAAGCTGAAAAGCTGCACCTGAAAAACATGGCAGACCTTCCCGCAGACCGCGCCGCGCTTTCCATCGGCCATCTGCTCACCTTCACCGAACTGGCGGAAGAATGCGCACGCGTCACGGGCGAGATTAACCGCCGCGAGGACCACGCGCTGGAAGGCTGGCAGGAATGCGGCTTCATGTCCGCAGAATGGACACAGGACCCCGCCAGCGGCATGTGGGGAAGCATGGATGCCATCGCTGACAATCCCGCCATGCTGGCCTATGTGGCCGCACTGCCTGAAACGCACCGCCGCCTGCGCAGATGGTCCCCGCTGGAAGCATGGCACCGCACCACCGCCACCCTCGGCAACCAGCCCACACGCTTCACGGATGTGCAGGCGGCCATGCTGCTTTCCCTGTGCAAAGGTCAGCACATCTGCCGCCCGGTTTCCAGAAATGGCGGCTTCTTTTACTGGAAAAATCACAGCGCATGGTCAGGCGCCAGCGAGTACATCTTTGAAGCCCGCTTCACCAACACCGCCGGATGGCAGCAGGAAGTACCAGCCGATGCAAAAGGCCTGAAGGGCGTGGTGAACCCCATGGACCCGTTCACGCTGTACCTGTTTGACGCAAACGGCGTGCTGATGGGCAGCTGCGCGCAGGTGCAGCGCGTGCATCGTGATGACCTCGATGCCGTGCGCTCTGCCATGGGCAGACGCAACGCCCGCACCGCTGAAGCCTTGCAGCCCCTGCGTGTGGCCATGGCACCCACCGAGGCCACCCGCCAGAACGCACTGGAATGGAACAAACGCGTGGCCGATACGCTGGCGCCCGTCAGCCTGCCTGATATGTGGCAGATGGCGGATGACAAAGCAGCGCTGGCCAC
>JAFZGH010000095.1 GCA_017555465.1 Akkermansia sp.
AGGAACTGCAGGGGGATAATTTCCACGCCGTTGTACATGACGGGGTCGATGCGGGTCATGCCCACATTCTTGAGCACGGTAAGATGGTTGATGTAGTTCGGGGAGAAGCTCATCCAGAACTGGGCGCGCTTGATGGTGGGGATGTGCTTCACGAGGGATTCCATCTCCTCGTGGTACATGCGGTAAATCTCATAAGTTCCCACGCCATCCGGGCAAGCGAAGGGCTGATGCATGCTCATAGCCGCAGTTTCCTGGAAATCGCCGTTTTCCCAATGACGGCAAGGGGCGCTCACCTCGCGGATATTGATTTCCGGGTTGAAGTTGGTGGCAAAGGCCTGGCCGTGGTCGCCGCCGTTCACGTCAATGATGTCAAGATATTCAATCTCATCGAAATGGTGCTTGAGCGCCCAGGCGGTGTACACGTTGGTCACACCCGGGTCAAACCCGGATCCCAGCAGCGCATACAGCCCCGCCTTCTTGAAGCGTTCCTGGTAAGCCCACTGCCAGCTGTATTCAAATTTTGCCACATCGCGGGGCTCGTAGTTGGCGGTATCCATATAGTCCACCCCTGCTTCAAGGCAGGCATCCATGAGGGGGAGGTCCTGGTATGGCAGTGCCACATTCAGCACCAGGTCTGCCCCCACTTCCTTGATGAGCGCCACCGTGGCAGCCACATCATCGGCATCGACGGCGTGCGTCGTAATCGTCACACCCTCACGGGCAAGCACATCTGCCGCAATGGCATCGCACTTACTCTTGGTACGTGAGGCCAGGTGGATGCTCTCATACACATCCGACATCTGGGCGCACTTGTGGGCCACAACATGCCCCACACCACCGGCTCCGATAATGAGTACTGTCTTCATAGCAAGCGCAGAATGCACTATCTCCCCCCGCAAGTCAAGGCAAAATCATGCACCCCCTGCATCATGACACATCACAGCCCACTACATAACAAAAAAGCATCTGCCCACACAGAGCAGATGCCGGAAATCTTCATGCAGAAGCAAGCTTAACCACGGCGGCGGCGCGTAGCCGTGCGGCGCTTGGCCACAGCGCGCTTGCGGGTGGCTTCCGCCCCCTTCTTCGCCACAGCCTTGCGCTTGGTAACAGCCTTTCCACTGCGACGAACAGCCTTATTACGGGCAATGGCACCGCGACTGCCGCTGCGGACAGAACGCTGACGCACTGACTTCTTCGCAGAAGCCATAGCGGAACGCGGCACGTAGGCTGGAACCGGCGTGCGCGAAGTACGAATAGCGGCTGCCAGCGCCTTGCGCTGGTCATCTGCGCTGTAATTGCGGCCCTGCTGACTTGCAAAGTACTGACGGTATGCCGGATCTACCTGATTAATATTGGTAACCGCATCCGGAAAATTCGCATACTTGATGCCGCCACCGCTCTGACATGCTGTAAACAGACATGCCACAAGGGCAAACAGACAAAGCATAAGCTGACGTGTGCTGGACATACTAGTAAGGATTTCAGGGACAGATTAAACCGGCGACAGACAAGAAAATCCCGCGTTTACCGAACTACCGCTAACCGCGTTTCCTACCCCGCCGAAGCTATACTATCACACCACCACCCCCATGCCAATACTAAACTTTTCTTTACAATCATTTTTTTGAGAGTATGACTTGATTTTACTCTCAAAGCGAGTAAAATCAGCCCGGAATGGACGCCCTCACAAAACAGTTTCGGGAAAAGTTGTGCACAGAGTTGCAATTATTTGCCATAAAGCATCCGGAACAGCAACAAACAGCCGACGAGCTGTGTAACTTTGTTACCCGCACACCTGATTGCTTTGAACGCAGCCACATGGAGGGACACATCACCGGCTCTGCCTGGCTGGTCAACCCGGAAGGAGACAAAGTCCTCCTGACTCTCCACCGCAAGCTCCAGCGATGGATGCAGACAGGCGGACACGCTGATGGAGAGCCAGTTCCCCTACGCGTTGCCCTGCGCGAAGCGGCAGAAGAAAGCGGGATTCATGGCATATTCCCTCTGCAGCAGGAAATTTTCGATATAGATATTCACCGCATCCCCGAGAACAAAAGCAGGAACGAACCCGAACACCTGCACTACGACATCCGCTACCTGCTGCAGACGCCGCACGAAAACTTTATCATCTCCGATGAATCCGATGCTCTGGAATGGTGGTCGCTCCGGGATTTTGAACAAAGAGCTTCTGAGCTGGATGCAAGCGTACTGCGCATGGCTGCGCGATATTTCCAGCAATAACAGGGCCTGTTTCAGATTTGCTGGTGGATATATTCGTCAAAACATGCTAACGTGATTAAAGAACCGAAGTTACGCGTCGGCTTCATTAGAAAGGCAACGTAAATTGTAATTTATTGGCGAGCGTAGCGAGCGAAATTCATAGCCCACGGTAGTGGGCGACAGATGTTAGGCAGGTGCAAGCGTGCGTCAGCACGCGCAGCGCCTGCTCCAACAAAAAAAACAAACCAAAACCCGTGATAACGGGTGACAGAAAACGATGCTTTATGTTGATGCTTTGCCTTCTGCCACCCACTTATATGATAAAAATTTGATATGGTACACCCCGCAAGCATCAGCTAAAATGCTTGCGGGGTGTTTTAGTTACTAAACTCTGGGGTAGCTATCCAGATAGGTGAACA
>JAFZGH010000096.1 GCA_017555465.1 Akkermansia sp.
ACGCCGCCCGGATGACTCCGGACGGCGCTCAGCGTCTCTATGCTATACCGTTACTCAACGGTAAAGATTTTCTTTACTTGCAGCACTTGCAGCCGCGACGCGGGCCCTTGCGGAACTTGGGGGCGTTCTTCTTGAACTCAGCCTTGGCGGCTTCCTTCTCGGCGTCGGAGAGCTGGCCGTCCTTGTCGGCATCGAACTTCTCCATGAACTTGGCCTTCATCTCGGCGCGGCGGGCTTCGAACTTAGCCTTCATCTCGGCCTTCTGCTCCTCGCTGAGCTCGGGGCGGGGGCCATGAGGACGACGCGGACCCTTCTTGCCGCAGCACTTGCCACCACGACGCGGACCCTTGCGGAACTTGGGGGCGTTCTTCTCGAACTCAGCCTTGGCGGCTTCCTTCTCGGCGTCGGAGAGCTGGCCGTCCTTGTCGGCATCGAACTTCTCCATGAACTTGGCCTTCATCTCAGCCTTCTGCTCCTCGCTGAGCTCGGGGCGGCGGGGGGCCTTCGGTCCGCAGCAGCGGGGACCCTTCGGGCCGCGCTTGTGGAACTTGGGAGCGTTCTTCTCGAAATCAGCCTTCACGGCTTCCTTCTCGGCGTCGGAGAGCTGGCCATCCTTGTCGGCGTCGAACTTCTCCATGAACTTGGCCTTCATTTCAGCCTTGTGAGCCTCGTGGGCAGCCTTGCGCTCATCGGCAGAGAGCTTGCCGTCCTTGTCGGCATCGAACTTGGCGAGCATCTCAGCCTTGCGGGCTTCGAACTTAGCCTTCATCTCGGCCTTCTGCTCCTCGCTGAGCTGGGGGCGGTTCATCTTCTTGGCGCAGCAGGGGCGGGCCTTACCGCATTCGGGCATCTTGGGGCATTCCTGAGCCAGCAGGGGCATGGCTGCAAACAGGGCAACTAAGAGTGATTTCTTCATGATGATATATTTGGTTTGTGTTCAGATTTTCAGGAGGTGGTAAATGCAGGAAGCACCGCTCCTCGCATAAGGGAACGGTGCTCCTTTTCAAAATCTACAGAAAAAAATTATTTTTTTGCAAAAAAATCTTTCAGGGAGTTGAAATCCGCTGTGCTGGGTTCATCTGCGCGGGCAATGGCAGCCTTCTGGGCGGCGGTGATCGTGGCTGCCCCCTTGGCAGCCAGCGCGAGCATCTGGGCCATCTCCTCAGCCGTGAACACGGCCTCCTCGCCGCTGCCCTGTACTTCCACGTACTCGCCGCGCTCGGTCATCACCACATTCATGTCCACCTCCGCATCGCGGTCCTCCACATAGCAGAGGTCGAGCAGGGGAGTACCCTGCAGCTTGCCTACTGAAATGGCAGAGACCAGCTGCTTCATGGGGTTCTTCTCCAGCGCGCCGGTGGCCACCAGCTTGTTGAGCGCAATCTGCAGCGCTACGGCAGCACCGGTGATACTGGCTGTGCGTGTGCCGCCATCGGCCTGCAGCACATCGCAGTCAATGCAGATGGTGCGTGCGCCCAGGGCCTCCAGATCCACCACGGCGCGCAGGCTGCGGCCAATGAGGCGCTGGATTTCCACCGAGCGGCCATCCACCTTGCCGCCGGAATCGCGCTTCTTGCGGTCCAGCGTAGAGTAGGGGAGCATGGAGTACTCAGCCGTGAGCCAGCCGCCCGGCACATGCTGCAGCTTCATCCACCGCGGCACATCCTCCTCAATCGTCACCGCGCAAATCACGCGCGTGTTACCAAAGCATGAAAGAACCGAAGCCGTGGCATGCGGTGCCACGCCCAACACAAACTCAAGCGGGCGCATTTCATCCACCCCGCGATTATCCTGGCGTTCCATGCCTGTAATATACCACCCCTGCCGGAATTTCTCAATCCCAAAATCCGGCGGGATGCAACTCCCCTTGGCTGGAAAATGGTTTTACAGGGCTTCTGCTTTCAGACACCGAGGTAGGCAGCGGCAGCTTCGGCGCAGCGGCGGCCATCCAGCGCGGCGGAGACGATGCCGCCGGCGTAGCCGGCACCTTCGCCGCAGGGGAACAGGCCGGTCAGGTCGGGGTGTTGCAGGGTTTCATCTGCGCGGGGAATGCGCACGGGGGAGCTGGTGCGGGTCTCGCAGCCGATGAGGAGGGCATCCTCGCCCGCAAAGCCGCGCAGCTTGCGGTTGAAGAACTGCAGGCCCTCGCGCATGCGCCAGCAGACGCTGTGCGGCAGCAGGGCGTTCAGATCCCAGCTGGTGATGCCGGGGTGGTAAGTGGTTTTGGGCAGGCTCTGGGAAACGCGGCCTGCCAGGAAGTCCACCACGCGCTGGGCGGGGGCTTTCTGCATGCCGCCGCCGGCCTGGCTGGTGGCAATCTCCAGCGCTTTCTGGTACGCGAGGCCGGAGAGCACGCCGTGCTCTGCGAGGTAGGCATCGGTATCCTCCGGTTCCACGGTGACCACAAAGCCACTGTTGGCAAAGGGGGAGTTGCGGCGGGAGAGCGACATGCCGTTCACCACCACCTCATCATTCTCTGTGGCGCTGGGTACAATGAAGCCGCCCGGGCACATGCAGAACGAGTGCACGCCGCGGTCCTGAATCTTGGTGGCCAGGGTGTAGCGGGCGGCAGGCAGGCCCTCCGGGCGTTTCTGGCCGGGGCGCAGGTGGTACTGGGCGGTGTCGATGAGGCTCTGCGGGTGCTCGATACGCACGCCCACAGCAAAGGGCTTGCGCTCCAGGCGCACGCCTTCGGCATGCAGCATGCGGTACACATCGCGCGCGCTGTGTCCGGTGGCCAGGATGACGGCGTCGCCGGTGAATTCGCGGCCATCTGCCGTGCGCACACCCAGCAGGCACTTGCCGTCTGCGCTCTTGAGCAGCCCGCACACGCGGGTCTGGAAGTGCACCTCGCCGCCGGCGGCCAGAAGGCTGCCGCGCATGGCCTTGATGATGTTGGGCAGGCGGTTGGAGCCGATGTGGGGGTGCGCATCGGTGAGAATTTCCGGGGCGGCGCCGTGGGCCACAAAGGTTTCGTAAATCTCCATGACCGGTCCGCGCTTGGTGGCGCGGGTGAAGAGCTTGCCGTCGGAGAAGGTGCCGGCACCGCCCTCGCCGAAGCAGTAGTTGGAATCCTCCACCACATAGCCCTGGCAGTTGATGGGCTGCAGGTCGAAGCGGCGGGCAGAGACATCCTTGCCGCGCTCCAGCACCACCGGTCGCAGGCCCAGCTCCAGGCAGCGCAGGGCGGCAAACAGGCCGCCGGGGCCGCTGCCTACGATGATGACCTGCTTTGCACCGGCTGCCACGGGGGTGTAATGCCGCTCGGGCAGGGTGGCAGGGGGCAGTTCCTCATCCACGCCCACGAGCAGGCGCAGCTGCTTGCAGATGGGGCGGCGGCGGGCGTCGATGCTTTCTTTCACCAGGCGCATGCCCTTGATGCGGTGGGGGGAAATCTGCAATTTCTGCGCGGCGGCCTTGCGGCGGGCATCCTCGCGCAGGGCGCGGGCCAGCGGCAGGTGGATGTCCAGTTCCGTTATCATAATCTCAAAAAAATCAACTCAGGCAATGTTGCATGAACTGGGCGGGTTCGCCCACGGCATCGCCTACTTCCACCGCCGGGATACCCGCCACGGTGGTGTGCGGGCGCACATCATCCAACACCACGGAGGACGCCGCCACCTTGGCGCACTCGCCCACCTCCACACGGCCCAGCACCTTGGCACCAGCGCCAATGAGCACGCCGCTGCGCACAATCGGGTGGCGCGCGCCGCCCTTTTCCTTGCCGGTACCGCCCAGGGTCACTTCGTGGAAGAGGGAGACATCATTCTCGATAATGGCGGTCTCGCCCACCACAAAGCCAGTGCCGTGGTCCAGCAGCACTCCGCAGCCAATCCGCGCGGCGGGGTGGATATCAATGCCGAATACCTCGCTGCCCACGCTCTGGAAGAGCAGCGCCAGCATGTACCGCTTCTGCTGCCACAGGATATGAGCCAGGCGGTAGGTGGCCAGCGCGTGGAAACCCTTGAAGAACATGAGCGGCTCCAGCGCGTTGTGACAGGCGGCATCGCGGTCCACCACGGCTTTCAGGTCAGCCGCCATCATGTCCACCACGGTGGGGTCACTTTTGAGCAGGGAGCGGATGAGGGGTTCCAGGTCATCGCGGCCGATATCGCGGCGGGAAAGCTTGCGCGCCAGGCGCACGGAAACCGCCGTGGCCAGCTTGTTGCGGCTGAGCACCACATCATCCAGCAGCCCGGTGAGCTTGGGTTCCTGCTCGGCAGCCTGTTCAGCGGCGGCGTAGATATCCTGCCAGATGCTCGCCGCGAGCTCCGGCTGCTGAGGCATCATCTTTTCCGGGCGTATCATAAGAAAATCAGTCCACGCAGCATTCGCGCAGCATTTCATCCAGGCGGTAGGTCATTTCGGCCAGTGCCTCGCGGGCGGGGGATTCGGGCAGCATCCAGAGCACCTCGCGGGCCTCCTCATTGCGGGAAAGCCCTTCCTCCACCGACAGGCGGATAGCCTCGGCA
>JAFZGH010000097.1 GCA_017555465.1 Akkermansia sp.
TCTATCCCCCGCTGCGCGGGAGATAGAGATAATTTCTGCTGCGCAGAGATAAGTTCCCGGCTGCGCCGGGAGATAATTTCCGCAGCTGTGCTGCGAGAGAATTTCCCGTCGCTTGCGCGCCGGGAGATATGAAACAAAATAGCCCTGCATTGCGTGGCAATGCAGGGCTATTTGTTTCATGAATACAATCAGAAGTCGTAGCGAACACCAATGTTGCCGCGGAATCCGGTGTAGTCGGGGGCTGTGGTGTAGTCAGCATCGGCGTAGAGGGTGGTATGCTGTTCCACGGGGATGGAGACGCCTACACCCAGCTGGTAGCCTGTGCCGGAGCTGTCGGTTCCGTTTACCTTGAAGGTCTTCCCATCGGCAAGGTAGGCTACTTCTGCCTCATTGGTGGCGTCACCGAAGTCCATGGTGATCAAGGCACGGGCTTCTACGACGGCGTTGCGCTCATGCACAGTCTGGTATAGTACGCCTTGGTAGCGTGCACCAAGGGCGACCTGGCCGTAGGTGAAGTTGTGCTTGCTGTAGGCAAGGCCAGCGTTACCGATGGAGCCTTCTTCATCGTAGCTGTTGATGGTGGCAGAGGTGAAGCTGATGCTTGCCAGGGGCTGGATAATGTGGGTGTAGTCGTAGTTGAGACCCAGGGTGTATCCGAGTTCATAGTACGCAGAGAAGGAGTACCCCTTGGTGTCGCCCTTACCTGTGTATCCTAACACGCTGCGCTCCATGTTGATTTCGTTCATGCCGTAGGTGAAGATGAACATCTGCACCCAGCGTTCTTTCTGGTGGCGGGCAAAGAAGCTCACATACTGGGCATCATGGTCGCCCTGGGCATGGTCGGTGCTGTCGACGCTAAGTTCACCGTAGGAGGTGCTGAAGGAGAGGCCTGTTACGAGGTTGGCGGTGAGATCCAGGTTGATGCCTGCTGTGGCGCCCTTGGTGTCGTAGTCGTAGCCCCATTCGTCGCCACTGCCCTTGGTGGTGGCACTGCCGCTGTCTGCCTGGGCCCAGGCCTGGATGCCGGCGTATTGCCAGTCAGTGGTGAGGCCGGCATTGGTGCCGCCGCCCATCTGGATGATGCGGTTGCGCAGGTTGCTCTGCACATCACGCAGACCACGGCGCTGTGAGTCTGCCAGAACTGCAGCGGAGGCTCCTGATGCGGCGGAGAGTACATTCTGGCGGTCTGTAGCGCTGTAACGGTTGACGTGGCCTACGTATTCGTTGATAGCGGCCAGCGGAGAATCGGTATCTGTTTGCGAAGAGGCCAGCGCGTCATCGAGGGCTTTCATGGCAGTTCCACGGTTGCTGGTATTGGAGAGCTCCTGCTTGATGCCAACGGTATCCTTTGTGCCTACAATCTGGATGTTGCCATATGCATCCATCTCCAACTTGGCGCGCACATAAGACTCGATGTTAATCTGGTCGCGCATGGCATTGTAGTCATACTTGAGCTGATCCCCTGTGCCTTCGAGGACGATGTAGGTCTTTTCTTCCTTTTCGACATCAAATGCCAGGTTTTCACCATTGACGGTGAGTTTGCTGATGGAGAGACTCTCGTCAGCAAGCGTGCCGGAAACTTCCACACTTTCAACGCCGTTGACAATGGTTGCAACTGTGCCAGCAGCACCGCCGAAACCGGTGCTGTCTGCCTTATTGACGATGGTGACATTTTCCAGACTGACGACGCCCTCTGTCAGGAACTGGCCGTCTGTAATGGTTGTGTTTTCTACGTTGCCTCCATCTTTGATGGTGATTTTGTCGTTGGCGCTGACATTGGCACCGCTCAGAACGGCATTGCTACCGATGATGACATTGTCTGCATTAATGGTGCTTGCGGCCAGTACGCGCTTGCCGTCCTTGGCGGTGTAGATGTTCACATTGTCGGCGGTTACGGCAGAAAGCTGTGTTGCCCCGTCAACTATCGAGGATGTTCCAATTTCCTTGGCTGTCAGGTTGTACGTTCCCTGCAGATTGATAGAATTTGCTGTCAGTTGGCCGGTTGCTGCCAGGGAGTCCTTCTTGATGGAGATGGAGCTGCTGGTCGTTGCATTGTCGACAATGACATTGCTCCCAACCTTGATATCTGAATCCGTAAGAGAGGCAGTGCTTACGCTGCCGGTGCTGGCGGATGTAAAGGCAATGGTGGAGGATTGCTGGATTGCGTTGGCTGAAATGCCGCTTGTTCCAACAGAAACTTTGCCTGTCAGGGCGGAGGCTCCAGCAACCCCATTGGTGATGGTTACGCCTGCTGCCGTTACGGCATCGGCCTGAATTTCTGCGGCTTTGATGCTGCCGCTGCCGGTGGCTGTTACGCTGCTGGCAGTGAGGGTCTGGCCAACATTCAGGCTGCCGGCTGTTGCTACGGCGCCTTCAGATGTAAGGTTGTTTGTGACCGTGACGCTTGCAGTTGACCCAATGGAAACGCCGTCTGTTCCAGCGCTGATGTCAGTGGATTGTACGGTTGTTTTTCCCTCGATTTCAACACTCTTGCCTTGGAGCAGGGTTGCGTTGAGTTTACCTGTGCCGGAGATTTCCAGGGTGCCGTCCTCGTTTGCCAGATTTTTCAGCGTGGTGGACTTGTCGCCCGTATTAATCATCAGCCAGGAGCCGTTGGTGGCGTCGCCGGTCTTGACGATGCTGGCGTTCTTGGAGAATGTGCCCTTGGAAAGGTCAATCTGGCCGGCATCATCACAATTGATTTCCAGTGTTGCCGAGTCTGCAATGTTCACGCTGACATTGGAAAGGTTGCCTGAGTTGGCGGCGTCATACTGGAGTTTGACAGTGCCATTGCCCACGATGTTGAGCGTGGGTACAAGGGCCTGCCCGTTGGTATCATTAATGGCGTTGGTCGCGGTGGTGACGGTCAGTGTGGTGCCAGCGGCAGCGCCAAAGCCCATGGCTATATTCGAGGCGAGATTTTCGGGGTTGAGCGCGGTTTCGACTGTATTGCTGAAAACAACATCCTCCGTGGTGTAGATGATGCCATCGCCACCCAGGTACTGTACTTTCTGGGTAGAATCGAAAGTGCCGCCGTAGGCGCCGTTTTTCATATCCTGGATGCTGGCGAGGCCGGTGATTCTCCATCCTTGTTCGGTGCCTTGCATCAATAAAGATGATTCGAGTGAGGCACCCATGCCATTAATGAAGGCCAGACTGTTGGTATAGTCGCCATATTCTCCGGCACTGAAGAACTTCTCCGGCATGGCGTAGTCCAAATCATCAATGGGCTTGATTGTGGTAATCTTGCCGCCTTCTTCGCGCTGTATCGTGCCGGAAGCGAGGCTCAACGTGCCTGTGTCAGCGTTGTATGCCAGATGAATGGTAACGTTCTCAATGTGTTCCCACTTCCAGTCCTTGGCAAATTTGGTGAGGTGAATGGTTTTGGATTCGTCTTCTTTGTTATCCAGAACAATTACGAGGTTGCCATCTGGAGCCACCAGAAGATTGAACCCAGCAAAGGTCCCATCCTGGTCGCCTGTTTCCATTTCCCATTTTGTATGATTGGTCGTGGTAACCTCCACGAATCCACGGCTCAGAATGCGGGAGGTGGCAGTCTCTCTGAATTCATCATCCGGGCCACTTTCCGGTGCAAGATCGGACGCGTTAATGGTTAACACCCAGCTTTGGCTGTTAGCGTCTTGAAGCGGGTGGAAAAGGCTTGATTCATGAACAATATTGTTGACGGAATCCCACTCTGTACAGACAATGGTTGCATGTTTTTCCGTCACATATAACCCACCGTATTCTGCGGGGGCAGCCTGGGTTGTGGCAGAGGAGACGAGGGCAACTGCGGCCAGCAGAGCAGTGCGAAGGCCCAATGGAAGATGAGGTTTCATGGTTTTATTGGTAAAATAAGAAAGTGAAAGACGAAAATGTTCACTACTTACTCTACCAAAGCCCTTGTGGGTTGGCAAGGTAAAAAATGCGAACTCGCTTGAAAAACTGAACAATCAAGAATCAAGCGCATATCGCGCTGCTGCTACGGCCAGGAAAACGGCAGTTTCAACGCGCAGGATGATGGGCCCCAGGCTGGTCGGGGCGTAGCCTGCGGCTTCGCCTGCGGCGTATTCGGCTGGGGAGAAGTCGCCCTCCGGGCCGATGAGGAGCACGCATTCCTGCATTCCGGCGGTGCGGGCGGTTTCCAGCAGCAGGCGCAGCGGGCGGGCATGCGGTACAATGGCGCACTGGAGCTTGAGCGCGGGTAAGTCGGTGCGCTGCAGGAAGGTGGTGTAGCTCTGTGGTGTTTCAACCACGGGCAGAGTGTTGACACCGCACTGCTTGCAGGCTTCCAGCACGGTGCGGCTCCATTTGGCTGTTTTGGCAGCCGCGTCTCTGGCATCGATGCGCACGATGGTGCGCTCTGTGATGAGGGGGATGATGCGTTGCACGCCCATTTCTACGGCTTTCTGGACGATGAGATCCATGTTGGCGCCTTTGGGAATGGCCAGGGCCAGGGTGATGCCTGCCACCGGGGGCATGGGGGGCAGGGGGCGCAAATCGGCCAGACTCAGGTGGGTATTGCCGTTGGTGGCGGCGATACGCCCCACGGCTGCCTGGCCGCTGCCGTTGAATACCTCGCATTCATCCCCTGTGCGCAGACGCATGACCTTGAGAGCGTGTTTTGCCTCTTCACCCTCGATTTCGAGGGTGGAACCGGCTGTCAGAACAGCTCCCGGAGCGTAGCATCTGTGCATGGGGTGGGATGGGTATGGGGTTATTTCAGGAAACGCGCGGCGCGTTTGCGGAAGTCTGCTACCTCGGGCTGATTGCTCTCTCTGAGTTCCTTGCCGAATGCTTTGAGGGCTTTTTCCTGGGAGGAGGAGAGTTTGGTCGGGGTTTCGACCGTAACTTCGACCATGAGATCACCGGTGCCGGTTCCTTTGAGACTGGGCATGCCCTTGCCGCGCAGGCGGAAGATGGTGTTGCTCTGGGTGCCGGCGGGCAATTTGAGCTTGGCGGGGCCATCCAGCGTGGGCACAGTCATTTCACCGCCCAGGACTGCATCGATGAAGGGTACAGGCATGCTGCAGTGCAGATCCATGCCGTCACGGGTGAAGATATCGTGCGGCTTGACTTCGATGAAGACGTAAAGGTCCCCGGTTTCTCCTCCGTTGGTGCCGGCATCGCCATTGCCGGTGGAGCGCAGCTTGGTGCCGGTGTTGACCCCGGCTGGGACGCGAAGGGAGATTTTGACATCCTTGTGTATGCGGCCTTCGCCGTGGCACTTGGAGCATGGGTTGCTGATGGTCTGGCCTGCGCCGCGGCAGGTGGGACAGGTGCTTTGCTGCACAAAGAAGCCGCTCTGGCGGGTGACCACGCCGGTGCCGTGGCAGGTGGAGCAGGTCTGGAAGCCGGCGCGGCCGTCCTTGGAGCCGGTGGCGCCGCATTCTTCGCAGGGGACGAGGCGTTCCACTTCAAGGGTCTTGGTGCAGCCCTCTGCTGCTTCTTCGAGAGTGATTTCCAGATCGGTGCGCAGGTCTGAACCGGGGCGGCGCGGGTCAGCCTTGCGGCGGGCGCTTCCGCCCATGCCGCCAAAGCCGCCGAATGCGCTGCCGAATATCTGCGAGAAGAGGTCGGAGGGGTCGGTGAATCCACCGAAACCACCCATGCCGCCGGGGCCGCCCATGCCGCCATTTTTGAATGCCTCGTGCCCCATGCGGTCGTAAGCAGCGCGTTTGTCGGCATCGCTCAGCACTTCGTAGGCCTCACCCAGTTCCTTGAACTTTTCTTCCGCTTCCTTGTTGTCGGGGTTGCGGTCGGGGTGGTATTTCATGGCCAGTTTGCGGTAGGCCTTTTTGATGGTGGCATCGTCTGCATTGCGGTCGATACCTAACACCTCATAGTAATCCTGTGACATGGCGTCGATTGGGTAAGTTGTTTATGCCTTTTGTTCAGCAGCTTCTTCCTTTGCTGCGGCGGTCACCACGTTGACCGGGCGCAGCAGGCGGCCGCGCAGATTGTAGCCGCGGCGCAGGATGCGGATGATGGTGCCTTCCGGCTGGTCGCTGGGTTCGCTCATGATGGCTTCGTGCACATTGTGGTCGAATTCCTGCCCCGGTGCAGCGTCGATGGCTTCGACTCCCTGGGCGGCCAGGAAATCTGCCAGCTGCTTCTGCACCATGCTCATGCCGATGTAAATCATGGAATCGGTGCCCTGCTGGGCTGCCATCTGCATGCCCATTTCAAAATTGTCAATCACCGGCAGCAGTTCCTCCAGCAGACTGCGGTTGGCGTATTTGGTGAATTCTTCACGGTCTTTGACGCAGCGCTTGCGGTAGTTATCGTATTCTGCAGCGGTGCGCAGAGCCATTTCGCGCCATTTGGAGAGTTCGTCGACTTCCTGCTGAGTTTCTTCCTCTGCAGTCTGGGTTTCCGGTGTTTCGAGGTTTTCTTCTTCGGGTGTGGGTTTGGTTTCTTCTTCGCTCATGCCGTTATCATACGCTATCCCGGGCATGCGGTCAACCCCTCGCGCGTGACAGTATGCGTGTGGGATTGGGAAAACGAAAATACCGCAGCGGATGCTGCGGTATGAAAAGGGGGAGGGGATTGCGCTTTTATCAGGCGGCGATGCCGAAATGGCGCTGGATATCCTCAAAGATGCGGTCGCGGAGACGACGCGCGCGCTCAATGTTGCGGGTCTTGAGCGAGAAGCGCAGGCGTTCGGCCGTTGCGTCGGGCTTGTGCACGGTGACGTGGCACCACCACACACCACGGTTGTTCCACAGGTGGTGGTTAAGGTTGTCGTCGTTGATACGAAGCGCGATCTTAGTCTGTTGCGGGGTCATTTTCGTAAATTATCTCTCTGAAATACAGACAGTAGTGGTGAAACTTCTGCCGATGGTGTCCGCGTTCGTTTCTGAACCTCCGTGCGGTACCACCGGGTCCGGGTTTTGTCAGTAGACACCGGGGGTAACCGCTCCGTTCAAAAAAGCAGCAGGATTTAGTAAAGAATCCCGGCTTTCTTGAGCGTGTTGTAGGCACCGTTCTTGGAGATGGTGCGCAGAGCCTTGCAGGAAATCTTCATGCGCAGGTAACCACCCTTGCCACCGTTGAGCTCGGGAACCCAGATGCGCTTCTCCTGAAGGTTGGGATACACAGTGCGGTTCACCACCTTGGTGACGTGACGGCCGATACCACCCTTCTTCTTGGCAAGACCGGAACGATGAATGCGGCGGCCCTTGTGCGGCATGGCAAATGTGATGTTGCAAATACGGGACATAAGATGTTCTAGGTGATGTTAAAATTAATGCGGTGCGCTATTTTACACAATTTGGGCGTGGCGTCAAGTAAAACTACATCGAAAGGGGGAAAAAGTTTGAAGTTTCCTGGCAGGTAAACGACTGGAAGTAAAAAAAACACCAAAATGCTTGCAGGTTTCAAACAAAAAGATGTGGGTGGTGCGCCCGGTATATAGAGTGAATCAACAATTTTATGGCAATGGATAGAAAAATGACATATGTGGCCGTGGCGCTCGGTGTTGCGCTGGGCTTCAGTTCGTGCACGGTATATGATTATCCGATGTACACGAGTGCATCGGTGGGCGTGAGTGGTCCGGGGTGGAGTACCTCCGTGGCGTGGACGGATGCGCGTTATGATGCGAATGGTTTTCCGATTTTCGGATATTCCTATGGCCAGCCTGTGTACGGGTACACAGCCAGCGGGGCTGCAGTATTTACCTTTGCGTCGCTTACGGCGAGCTGCTGGGTGCCCAGCTGGGGTCCGGCGCACTGGTATTGCGGGCATTGGCATTACCCGCGGCACATTCACCGCGTAAGTTGTCCGCCGAAGCACCCGGTGTGGCATCACCCGGGGCGGCAGGGTATCGCGCACCACCGCCCGGCTGCTGTGCATCGTCCTGCGGCACCGGCCAGGCCTGCCGTGCAGCACCGCCCGGTAGTGCAGCATAAACCCGCAGTGAATCACAAGCTGGTGGCGCAGCACAAACCAGCGGTGAATCACAAGCCAGCTGTGAACACGCGTCCTGCGGCGGCGCATCGTCCGGCACAGGTGCAGAA
>JAFZGH010000098.1 GCA_017555465.1 Akkermansia sp.
AACCGGCTGCACCGGGCTGCACGGTGCCAACCGCCTGGCCAGTAATTCCCTGCTGGAATGTGTGGTGATTTCCAAGCGCGCCCTGAACCGCATGCTGCGCACCCTGCCGCTGGCGCACAAGATGGAGGAATACCCGATTCCCGAGTGGAAGCATGGAGAGCGCGTTCCGCAGGATGACCTGGCCATTCTCTACCACTGCTGGGACGAAGTGCGCCGCACCATGATGGACTATGTGAGCATTGTGCGCACCAACCACCGCCTGCAGCGCGCCGCCACCCGCCTGCGCAACATCAACCGCGAGATTAACGAATACTACTGGGGCTACCGCGTCACGCCGGAGATTCTCGACCTGCGCAACCTGGCCCTCACCGCCTCGCTCATTGTGGACTGCGCCATCCGCCGCCAGGAATCCCGCGGGCTGCACTTCACGCTGGATGCGCCGGATAAGCTGCCCGTTGCCCGCCCCAGCGTGCTCCACAACTGGTAAGAGGAACAACTCATGCTGGTGCGCCACCTGTTCACGCTGCTCCCCCTGCTGGCTCTGCTCCCCCTCCAGGCAGAAGCGCAGCAGCGCAGCAGCATGAGCTCGACGGCAGTGCTGCGCGGTGCCAAAAAATCAGCCAAACGTCGCATGAGCGAAGAGCGGCTCCGTGCCTCGGCCATCAAAGCGGGTCCCATGCGCCCCGAATTTGACCAGAGCCACCGCCGGAATTTCCCTGACCCGAAAAAATACGGCAACCGCCCCAGCCCGGGTGCCTACCCCTGGCATTTCGATATCACCGCCACATATTTCTACATCGGCGAACAGGCAACAAAGAACAACCCCGTACCCAACACCGCCAGCAGCTGGGACAGCGCCTGGGATGACAACTACGGCGGCTTCGATGACCCGAACCCGGCCAACCGATGCCCCCGCACCTACACCCCGCTGGGCTTCACCCCGCAGCTCAATCCTTTCTACGTAGCCCTGCCCTACAACGACATCGACAAAGGAGGGCCGAAACCTGAGGCTTCGCGCGTGATTCCATGGTACCGCAAATACAAGGACGGCAAATACGAATCCGTCTGCCGCGGCACCTGGGTGCAGATTTATTACAACGGGCGCTACTGCTTTGCCCAGTGGGAAGACTGCGGGCCCTTCCGCACCGATGACTGGGAATATGTATTCCTGGGTGCCCGGCCCAAAAACCACGCCAACAAGGCCGCCGGCATTGACATTTCACCCGCGGTGCGTGATTACCTGGGCATCAAGGGCGGCACGGCCACCGTACACTGGCGCTTTGTGGATTTCCACCGCGTGCCGGGCGGACCCTGGGCCAAATACGGCAAGGACAACCCCTTCATCAACCCCGAGCTGAAACGAGCCATCTTCAAATACCAGCACAAACACAACATCATCACCACCAAACGCTGATTTTTCCACGCCATGTTCAAGAACCTCATCTTCGACTGGTCCGGCACGCTGTGCGATGACCTTGCCCTTACCCTGGAAGCCACCAACTACGTGCTGGCCCAGTATGACCGACCCGCCCTGACCCG
>JAFZGH010000099.1 GCA_017555465.1 Akkermansia sp.
CAAGGGCGGTGGCGCAGCGGCCCGCGGCGAGGGCGAAAAGCAGATTGAAGTGGACCGCCGACTGGCCCGCGAACGCATTGAGGCCATCCGGGATGAACTGGAACTGGTGCGCCGCCAGCGCGGCACCCAGCGCAAGGAACGCACCCGCCAGGGGATTCCCACGGCTGCCATTGTGGGCTACACGAATGCAGGCAAGAGCTCGCTGCTGAATCTGGTGACCGGGGCAGGGGTGCTGGCGCAGAATATCCTATTCGCCACGCTGGATACCACGAGCCGCAAGATTGAACTGCCGGACGGTCAGCCCCTGGTGCTTACGGATACGGTGGGCTTTATCCGCAACCTGCCGCACCGTCTGGTGGAGGCGTTCAAATCCACTCTGGAGGAAGCCGTGCTGGCTGATTTCCTGATTCAGGTGGTGGATGCGAGTGATGAGGACGCGCTGCGCCACTATGAGACCACCTGCGAGGTGCTCAACAGCCTGGGCGCGCAGGATAAGCCCATGGTGGTGGTGTGGAACAAGTGCGACCTGATTCCCGAAGAGCTGCGCGAGGTGACGCTGGCTGCCCTGTCTGCCAAGGTCGCGTGCCCCAGCCTGACCATGAGCGTGGTGCAGGAAAAGGGGGTGGATGCACTCATGCAGGCCTGCGTGGAGATGCTTTCGCACCGCGTGGAGCGCCAGACATACCGCATTCCTCTGGCAGAAAGCCGTATCATTGCCATCATGCACCGCGACGGCAAAGTGCTGAACACGGAATATGAAGGGAACGATGCCCTCGTGGAAGCGATTCTCCCCAAGGAATTCGCCGCCCGCCTTGCCCAATACCGCGTATGATAAAGCATGCTCCAGTGCTGTGCCTGCTGCTGGCGGCCTGTTCGCAGAATTCTGTGGACATGGCCGCATACTACCGCGCTGAGGGCGACCGCCTGGAGGAAGAGACCCGCCACGTGCGCCTGGCGTATACCTTTGAGGATTTCATTGCCAACCCGGAGTACCGCCACACGCGCGATATGTGGCGCGGCGCTGCGCTGGAACAGTATGCCCCGAAGAAATCCCACGTGGAATTCCTGCTGGAGGAACAGCGGGGCCGCCTGTACATCAATGGTATCATCGCCATGGATTTTCCCATTTGTTCGGGGCGCGTCGGCGGCATGGAAACCCCGGTGGGAACATTCCGCATCTCCCAGAAGGAAGAGCTGCGCCGCTCTAACCGCTACGGTGTCTTTCTGAGCAAGGAAGATGGCAGCGTCATTGAACGCGGGGTGGCGGTGACGGATGCGCTGCCCGAAGGGGCGTATTTTGAGGGGGCGGACATGCCGTACTGGATGCGTTTTAATGGCGCCATCGGCATGCATGTGGGAAAGGTGCACCGCGACACCGATTCGCACGGCTGCGTGCGCGTGCCGGAGGAGGCCGCGGCCATTTTGTTCGAGAAACTGGGAATTGGTTCAAAAGTCATAGTGAAGTAAGATGATTACGCGTTTGCATTCGGCCGCGGTGGAGGGAATTCGCGGTTATGAAGTTCAGGTGGAGGTGGATGCCCGCCCGGTGGAGGACATCGGGCGTATGGCCGTGGTGGGGCTGCCGGATGCCGCCGTGCGCGAAAGCGTGCAGCGTGTGACCTCTGCGCTGACAAATAGTTCGTTTTTCCGCCCTGGAGATATGCAGGTTACGGTGAATCTGGCGCCGGCAGATGTGCGTAAACAGGGGCCGGGCTTCGATTTGCCCATTGCCCTGGCGCTGGAGATGGCTATCCAGGAAAATTACCGCGATGTGCCGGAGGCGTTCAAGCGCCGCGTTCCCACCGGGCTGGAATCCTGGTGTTTGGTGGGTGAGCTGGCGTTGGATGGCATGGTGCGCGGGGTGCGTGGCGTGCTGCCGCTGGCCGTGGCGGCGCGCGATGCCGGGCGCACATTTATGATGGTGGCGCCGGAGAATGCTGCTGAGGCTGCCGTGGTGGAGGGGCTGACCGTGTATGCCGTGGAATCGCTGCGCGAAGCCTGGGATGTGCTGCTGAATCCGGCTAAGTTTACGCCGTTCACCCTGCCGGAAGAGTGGGCCCCGCTGCCCGCCGCGGTGGATTTCGACGAAGTGAAGGGGCAGCCGTACGCCCGCCGCGCCATGGAAATTGCGGCGGCTGGTGGCCATAACCTGTTGATGTGTGGCAGTCCGGGCAGCGGCAAGAGCATGCTGGCCAGCCGTCTGCCCACGATTCTGCCGCCGCTTACGCAGGATGAAGCCCTGGAGGCCAGCGCCATTCATTCCGTCTGCGGGCAGTTGCCACGCAGCGGCGGTCTGCTGGCCTACCGCCCGTTCCGCAGCCCGCACCACACGATTTCGGATGTAGGCCTCATGGGAGGTGGCTCCAATATCACGCCGGGCGAAATATCATTGGCGCATCACGGGGTGCTGTTTCTGGATGAGTTGCCGGAATTTGCCCGCCGCACACTTGAAACCCTGCGCCAGCCGCTTGAAAGCGGGGTGGTGACGATTTCCCGCGCCAGCGGCAGTATGGATTTTCCCTGCCAGTTCATGTTTGTGGCGGCCATGAACCCGTGCCCCTGCGGGTATCTGGGGGATGCCACGCACCGCTGCCGTTGCTCTCCGGCAGATGTAACGCGCTACCGCAAAAAGATTTCCGGCCCGTTGCTCGACCGTTTCGACATCATCATCGAAGTGCCGCCGGTGTCACCAGCCAGCCTGCTAGGCAAACCCGATGGCGAGAGCAGCGCCGCCATCCGCGAGCGCGTGGTGGCCGCCCGCGCCCGCCAGATGCAGCGCTATGCCGATACGGGCGCTGTATGCAATGCCCGGCTGAGCGGGAAGAAGCTGCGCCAGTATTGCCCGCTTACGCCTCCGCAGCAGCAGATGCTGCTGGATGCCGTGGCACAGCTCGGGCTCTCGGCGCGTGCCTTTGACCGCATTCTGCGCGTGGCCCGCACCATTGCCGACCTGGCAGGGTGCGAGCAGCCGACGGATGCGCACCTGTACGAGGCCATCCAGTTCCGCCAGTTTGAATGCCAGCTGCGCGGCTGATTACTTGCCAATCCGCTTGCGGAAGTATTCGATGGTGCGCTCCAGTCCTTCGCTGAGTGCGATGGTGGGTTGCCAGCCCAGCTCTTTACCAGCCAGGGTGATATCCGGGCGGCGCTGGGTGGGGTCGTCAGAGGGCAGGGGGCGCTGCACCAGCTTGCTGCTGGTCTGAATCTTCTGCAGCACCATGTCGGCCAGCTGGCGGATGGTGAACTCACCCGGGTTGCCCAGGTTTACGGGGCCGGTGAAGCCTTGCGTGTTTTCCATCATGCGCACCATGCCTTCAATCAGGTCATCGATGTACTGGAACGAGCGGGTCTGCTGCCCCTCGCCATAAATGGTGATATCTTCGCCGCGCAGCGCCTGGCAGATGAAGTTGGAAACCACGCGGCCATCGTTCGGGTCCATGAGCGGTCCGTAGGTGTTGAAGATACGGATGACACGGATATCCACCCCCTCGTGGCGGTGGTAATCAAAGAAAAGGCTTTCGGCGCAGCGTTTGCCTTCATCGTAGCACGCGCGGATGCCAATGGG
>JAFZGH010000100.1 GCA_017555465.1 Akkermansia sp.
CTGCCCCACCAGACGCGCCGGCATGGGTGCCGGGTTCAGGCGGCGCAGCAACTGCTCCACCTCGCGGCACTCGCGCTCCTCATCCGCCGCCTGCTGCATCGCCGCCAGCAGACGGTTCTGCAAAGCCGCAGGCATGGCAGCAGGCTTAGTGGCAGCAGCGTCAATATCTGTCGAAATCTCATCCATGGCTCAGCGTTCTATCGGGTTTGCCTCCAGCTCCCGGCGCAGCGTCTGCAGCGCATAGCGGTAGCGCGAGGTCACAGTGGCTAATTTAGTTCCGGTCATATCCGCAATCTGCTGGAAAGTATGCTCACCCCAGATATGGAGCACCACCACCTCCGCAAACTCCTCCGGCAGCTGGCGCAGCATCGCTTCCAGCCGCACGCGCAGATACTCATCATCCGCCGCACTGCTCAGCCAGGGCGTTTCCTCCACCCCCTCGCTCAGCGTCTCCTGCTGGGCGGTGGCGTAATTGCGGCGCACCTGTTCGCGGCGGCCGCGGTCCATCGCCAGGTGGCGGATAGCCGTGTATGCATACGCGCGCCATTGGTCGCGGGTCCCGGTAAATGAACCGCCCTCCACCGCATGCACCAGCTGCACCAGCGTCTCCTGCAGCACATCTTCGGCATCTGCCTCGCTGCGGCACTGCTGGCGCGCATACAGCAGCAACTGCGAACCGTAATCTGCCAGCCAGGCAGACCAGTCTATCCGCTCCGTTGCAGCATCTGTGGGGGAATGGGGATTCATCTCCTTCATACACTAAGCGTTTATCTGCTCCTGTTTTATCTTAACCAAAGGCATTTTGCCAGAAAAAAAGTACAAAGGACAACACGAAATTGTCCTTTGTACTTTTATCATTTACACTTTCTTATCAGCCCTGCTGCTCGGCAGCGGCCTTTTCGGCCTCCAGCTTCTGGCGCAGCTTCTCAGGCAGCTTCACCTGGATATGCACATCGCGCAGCTGGTTGGGCTCTGCCGGGGCGGGAGACTCGCTCATGAGGTCGGCGCCGCGGTTGTTCTTCGGGAAGGCAATCACCTCGCGGATAGATTCGCACTTACCGATGAGCATGACCACGCGGTCCAGACCCAGGGCAAGGCCGCCATGGGGCGGTGCACCGAAGGAGAACGCAGCCAGCAGGTGGCCGAACTGCTCCTGAATCGTGGCATCATCCAGACCCAGGGCGCGGAACGTAGCGTCCTGCAGGTCCTTCTCGTGAATACGGATAGAACCGCCGCCCAGCTCGTTACCGTTGAAGATAACGTCGTAGGCCTCGGCGCAGATATCGGTGGAAATCTCACCCTTGAGCACCTTCTCCACATCCTCCGGCACCGGGCGGGTGAAGGGGTGGTGAATAGCGCAGAAGCGCTGCTCTTCCTCATCCCAGCCGAAGAGCGGGAAGCGGTTCACCCAGAACAGGTCAACCTCATCGTTGCCCTTGAGAATCTCCATGAAATCAGCACAGGCCAGACGCACACGGCCCAGAATGGTGCAGCTCTGCTCCCAGTTACCGGCGGCAAAGAACACGCAGTCACCGCTCTCAATGTTGAGGCGTTCCTTCAGCGCATCAATCTCGGCATCCGTCAGGCGCTTGGTAATCGGGCTCTTCCAGCCGTCGCGGTCATTCACATCGCGCACCTTGATGTAGGCAAGGCCCTTGGCACCAGCCTCGATGGCGGTCTGGGTCAGGGAATCCACCTGGCCCACAGAGGGGTTGAAGCCCTTGGCGTTGATGGCCTTCACCACACCGCCGCTGGCCACAGCGCTGGAGAACACGCGGAAATCACTGTTGGCAAAGATATCGGAGCATTCCGTAATCTTCATCTCGAAACGGCGCTCAGGCTTGTCAGAACCGTACTGGTCCATGGCATCGTGCCACGTCATGCGGGGGAACGGAGTCACGATATCGCGGCCCACGCTCTCCTTGAACACGCGCTTCAGCATCGCTTCAATCCAGCTGTATATATCCTCCGGCGTAATGAAGGAAGCCTCAATATCAATCTGGGTGAACTCCGGCTGGCGGTCGGCGCGCAGGTCTTCGTCGCGGAAGCAGCGGGCCACCTGGAAGTAGCGCTCCATACCGGCCACCATGAGCAGCTGCTTGTACTGCTGCGGGGCCTGCGGCAGAGCGTAGAACGCACCGGGAGTCAGGCGGCTCGGCACCAGGAAGTCGCGGGCACCCTCCGGGGTGCTCTTGGAAAGAATCGGCGTCTCAATCTCCAGGAATCCCTGCTCGTCAAGGTAGTCGCGCATGGTCTTGGTGATGCGGTGGCGCAGAATCATGTTGCGCTGCATCGCCGGGCGGCGCAGGTCCAGGAAACGGTACTTCAGGCGGATATCCTCATTGGCAATGTTGCGGTCCAGCTGGAACGGCAGCACAGCAGCCGGGTTCAGCACGGTGAGAGCCGTAGCCTCCACCTCAATCTCACCCGTGGCCAGGTCAGGATTCGTGGCGTCAATCTCATCCGTCTTGAGGCGGCGCACCACCTTACCGGTCACCTGAATCACGGTCTCCACGCGCAGAGCCTCTGCCTGCTGCGCCAGATTCGCGTCAATCTCCGGGTGGAAAACTACCTGGGTCTTGCCGGCACGGTCGCGGAGGTCGATGAAAATCACACCGCCGTGGTCGCGCACAGTGTCCACCCAGCCAACCAGCGTCACAACCTGGTCTACATGAGCGGGGCGGAGCTCATCGCACGTATGGGTACGGTAACTATTCATAATAAAATCGTTAGAAAAATTGATACAGACAACGCTCCCGGATAAGAACGCAGCGGCGTCAATTCTACGCTTTCCAGCTTAATTGTCAAGCCGTTTTTGGGTCGCGTTGCGGCATGATGAATCAGTGCTGCGGATGGGTGCAGTAATGATTCCTGTTTCCGTGCTTATGGCCCTTGTGTTTCCTCTTGCAATTGGTATGAAAATACTCCTGTTCATGCAGGACTGGCGACACATCAGGCTCTGGGGCGGTCGATTCCACTTTCTCGTAGGGTTTCGGGGCTCTGCTGCGCAGACGCGAGGGGGCTGGGTTCTGCGCAATGGAACGGGCGTACTGCGCCCGCATCAGCAAATGCCAGGCAGTGGCATCACCCCCGCGCAGCATATAGCGGGAGCCCGCTGCGTAGCCCTCCGTACTTACCAGAGCTTCCGGCGCCACATCCATGTAATTTATGCCAGCCAGCACCTTCCCGCCCTGTCCCAGCAGCTCCAGCCGCACAACATGAGGCAGCGAGAAATCACCGGCAGGCGCAGTCTTCACCGCCTGCATCCGCGCAATGAGCCCACGCATCTGCTTCTGCTCCTGGGACGAGAGCTGCGCAATCTCCACCGGACGCCGGATCCGGGCCTCGGCCGATTCGGCCATCACAAGCCGCATCCCCACGCATTGCTCCGCCGCCTGCCGCAGCCGGGACAGTTCCCTTGCGTTGCCGTCCAGATTGGCCACCTGTTCCCGGGAAGACTCGGCCACGGGCAGCGGTCCGAAGTTCAAGGGAGCAGCCTCCGACACAGCCAGGCACAAGGCCGCAGTTATGAGCAGGCGTTTCATTTCTTTTCCTCAGGCGTCTCTTTTGCCGCTGGATTCGCCACCCCCGAGCAGCGGGGGCAGGCTTCGACGCGGTGGCCGGGGGAGATTTCCACCACGGGCGGACGCTCAGTCAGCTGGTCAGTGGGGATGCCCATGCGCTGGCAGAAACGGCAGCCCTGCACCTGGTGGCGGATGGAGGCCACATGACCAGGAATGGAGGGGAGCAACGTCTTGCGCACGTATTCCCGGCGCGGCATGGCTGCCAGTAATGCTTTGGTGTATGCGTGCACCGGATTGGCAAAGAGTTCTTCCACTGTGGCACTTTCCACGATTCGCCCGGCATACATGACCAGTACACGGTCGCAGTGCTGGGCAATCACCCCCAGATCATGCGTAATCAGCAGCGCGGAAGCACCTAAATCCTCGTGCAATTCGTGCAGAAGAGCCAGAATCTGTTGTTGCACGGTGACATCGAGCGCCGTGGTGGGCTCATCTGCAATAATGAGTTCAGGCCTGCAAGCCAGCGCCATAGCAATAACCACACGCTGACGCATACCGCCGGAAAGCGAGCCGGGATACTGATTCGCACAGAGGGCGGCGCTGGGAATTTTAACACGATTAAGCAGGTTGATAGCTTCCACCCATGCGGCTTCCGCTGTCATTTCACGGTGCAGCATGAGCGTTTCTGCTATCTGGTCACCAATGGTGTGCACCGGATTGAGCGCACTCATGGGCTCCTGGAAGATGAAGCCCACACGCCCGCCGCGTAATTCACGCAGGCGGCGTTGCGACATGGTGGTGACTTCCTCTCCGTCAATACGGATACTGCCGGAAACAATTTTGCCAACAGGCTGGGGCAGCAGGCGCACGAGGCTCATTGCCGTCACGCTCTTGCCGCAGCCGCTTTCCCCCACAATACCCACGCATTTGCCGCGGGGGATAACAAAACTGATATCATCCACCGCACGAGACAGGCCGCGTTCGGTTTCGAACGCAACACTCAGGTTCTTCACTTCCAGAATATTCTCAGCACTCATGAGGCAAGATTAGTTTCAGTGTCAGGCAGGGGGATTTCGATATCCGCCGATGGGAAAACCTCTTCTGAATGACGGTGGCGGAGTGTCTCTTCCTTCATCTCCTCGTCTATCCAATACAGGTGGCTATCCAGGGGGTCATAATAACGCGGCGGGCAGAAGCGGCAGTCCGGCTCATCCGGCCAGCGCAACCAACGCCACTGGGCAAAACGCCAGTATGATGTTGTCCACCCCGGCACCCAGGCCAGAGTGGAGGCTATCAGCTGCTGTGCCTGGTGATGCGCAGCAACCGCCTCGGCCTCAGTAGCCGCGGCCTTGCAGGCCAGGATAGCGCGGTCAAGCGAAGGCGAGTTGGTAGCCGTGATGTTGGACGTACCGGGCAAGGGTTCACCGTCAGGCTTGAACGCATAGGCCGAATTGAAGAAAGGCGCAGGATCCGGCAGCGGCGGCGAGAAGCCCCAGGAGAAAATAGCTGCCTGGTATTGCTTGTTCTTCACGCGTGAATAATGCACCGTATCATCCACCTGTTCAATGCGCAAATCCAGTCCGCAATTGGCCGCCTCCTCGCGCAGGATATTCATGCAGTTGGTATAGAGCGGGTCAATGCGGCTGCTGATAACTACCTGCAGGCGGGTCCCATCGGGCTTGCAGAGGATACCATCAGGGCCGACTTCCGTATACCCGGCGCGGGCAAAGCAGTCGCGCGCCTTTTCCGGGGAATAAGGAAGCGCCTTGATACTCTCATCCGTATACTGGCCAAAGCCGGAGAAATACGACCCCAGGCGCGCGTAATCACCACGGAACACCGTATCGAGCACCTGCTGCACATTCAACGCGTGGTGGAACCCGCGGCGCATCATCTTCTCATTAAAAGGAGGCTTGGCGCAGTTAAGGTGAAAACCAAAACAGTTACGTGGCCAGATATTGCTGAAATGAACACGCTGAATCAGCCCTCGGTGCACAGCATCCATCTCCAGCCCCTCGTACCACACATCAGCCTCGCGGGCATTGAACACATCCAGCTGCCCCAGCCGGAACAACTCACGCACTTTCGTATTCTCCGAAACAAACTGGTATATGATGTGCTCCACGTTGCAGGAATAGCGCGTGTACTTGCGGTCGGCCGCCCACCAGTCCGGCACGCGCACCAGACTCACCTGGCGGCCCATAATCACATTGTAGGGGTTCACCGTATAGCCGCCTGTTGTCGGAGCCACGCGCCACAGATAACGAGTAGGATAATCCGGGCCGAATTCGGCATAAAACGCCGTGCAGCTGGGTGGCAGCGAGGCATAGAAAGGCGCATAAGGGCGTGCTGCCGCCAGGGTCACGGCCAGGTACTGGTTGCCGTATACCTCAATGCGAGAGAAATTGCCCATGTAGTAATCGTTATAGAACGGCTCCACACTATGCGGAGAGGTTCGCACATAGAGCGAGGTGATGAAATCGCGAGTGGTCAGGCGCGAGCCATCAGAAAAACGCGCAGCTTCATCGATATGGAAATATACTGTACGACCATCCTTCGACACCGCCCAGCGGTCTGCGGTACCGGGAATCAGCTTACCTGTGCCGGGGTGCAGGCGTATAAGAGGCAGGTCTATATCATCGTACAAGTACCGGCGGAAGGCATTATTGCTATTCGGCCCGAACACCCGGAACGTACTGGGGAAGGAACGCTGCAACGCCAAGCGCAGGGTACCGCCTTTCCGGGCAGCCGGGCTGCCCAGTTCCGGCTGGTCCATTCCATCGTGCCACTCCAGGTCCTCCGGAAGCTGGTTTTCACGCAGAAACACGAGATAGTCGCCCTGCTCTGCGCGGCGGCTCAGGTTCATCATATTCTGCCAGGTATTCTGCAGACGCGTCCGGGCCCGCTGCTGGCGGGCACCGCCGGGGGCAGAGGTCAGGTATTGCACCAGGGCCGCCTCACACGACTGGCGGTTTTCCTCCAGATTCTCCTGCACATATGCCTTCACGCGTGCATTCCAGCGCTCCGGGAAGCCGGCAAAGCCTGGCGGCATCTGCCAGCGTTTCGTGTACATCGGCACATCATCCGTCTCCGCAAACCCCATAGGCAGGGTTAAATCCGACGGGTGCTGCCACTCCAGCCCCAATGCCGCGCCGTCATCATCGCAGGCGCAGAACATCACACTGCCCAGCAGCACTGCAGAAGCAAGCAGCAGGCGGCGGCACATCTGGCGGAGAAAAAACTTCATAATATCATGTTTATTCGTAATAAGTATGGCGGCGCGGGTCTGTCGCTTCGCGCACAGCCTCGCCAATGAAGGTGACCATGAGAAGCGTGCCCACCAGAGCCACGAAAGCACTCGACACCACCCAGGGAGAGGACAATTTCGACAAACCGTCATTCAGCAACCGCCCCCAGCTGGCATACGTATCCGGCAAACCAAAGCCCAGATAATCCAGCGACGCCAGCGACAAAATCACCGCCGCCACGCTGAACGGCACCAGCGTGACCACGATACCACGCAGGTTCGGCAGAATATGGCGCAGAAGAATATGCGTGGTACCCGCCCCCATGACCTTGGCCGCTGCCACATAATCACGCGTCTTTTCCTTCATGGTGGCCGTGCGCACCAGGTAGGTCATGTGCATCCACCCGAACAAAGCCAGCAGGCTCAGAATCAGGAACAGGCCCCGCAACTCCAGCGGCACCAAGTCAGATACAATCATCACCACAAACAGGAAAGGCAACTGCGAGAGAATTTCAATGAAACGCTGCGTCACCAAATCAAAGCGCCCGCCAAAATAGCCCATGAGCATACCCAGCGTCAGCCCGATGAAATAAATCACCGGCAGATACAGCAGAGCAGCCTTGATATTCACCTGCAGGCCACCATACAGATAAGCCAGAATATCCGCGCCCTGACTATTGGTTCCCAGCACGTGGTTTCCCGTAAACGGAGGCGCAGGGTGATAATACACTTTGTGTTCCGAGCCCTGCGGGGTGAGCTGCAGGAACTTGGTTTTATCCAGAGCGCCGCGGCAGTGCTCATTTTCCAGCACACCAGCCCGCCAGGTGGCAGAATACACTTCCGAGCGATCGCGCAGCCAGCCCTGAGCATGGCCATCCGGCAGCCCCCCGCGGAAACGCTGGCGGATATGCGGCTGACCATCGGCATACAGGCGGCAGGCCAGCCCATTGTACGGCACATCACCATCGTACAGCACGCCATCGCGCCACTCCAGCGGCTCAGAGGGGAACGGTGCGGCATCCATCACCGGGTCATACGGCACCAGCGGCATGATGACAAAGCCCTTTACCCCCGGACGCCCCAGGCGTTCTTTCAGAGCGCGGTAATCAGTCTCAGCATGGGCGGCAGCCCCCTTCAGCCCGAAAGTTGCCCCCGGCAACACAGCCCGGGTCAGCGCCGGGCTGTACACCTGCCCCTCATACACCACCAGCAGAGCGCGCTTGCCCACCAGGCACTGGTCGAGCGCCGCCAGCAGCATAATCACCCCGAACGCAATCAGCGACCAATAACCACGGCGAATCTTTCTGAAGCGCTGCACCTGCTTGGCATACTTCGGCGGCAGGCGCAGACTGGAAGCACGGCGCACCAGCAGATACAACCCTGCCAGCATAAGCAGGCACACGCACAACCACCCGAACCAATGCAGCTTATCCTCCACCGCCAGCCAGGGCAGCACATCAGCACTGCAACTCAGGCATGGCACCTCGCGGCTCACCGTAAAAGGCCAGGATAGCGTAGGCAACAACCAGCCCTGCCACTCACCAAGCGCACTCAGCAAAGCAGCCAATATCAACAACAAAGCTGTCAGGTTCTTTGTCATCACTCAAAACGCACACGGGGGTCCACCAGTGCCACCAGCAGGTCCGACAGCAGGTTCCCTATAATAATCAGTATGGAAGTGAGCAGCAATGTGCCCATAATCAACGAATAATCCTTATCCATAAGCGCCTGGAAACTCAGCATGCCAAAGCCCTGGATATCAAACACGCGCTCAATGAGAATCGAACCGCCCACCACTGTGCAGATGACGCTGCCCAGGGAGGAAACAATCGGTATCACCGAATTGCGGAACGCATGTTTCCACACCGCGCGGCGGAAAGACACGCCCTTGGATACAGCCGTGCGCACATAATCTGCCGCCAGGTGCTCCATAAGGTTGTTCTTCATCATCATGGTTGTCACCGCAAAGGTCGACACCACATAACAGCAGAGAGGCAACACACTGTGAATCGCCAGATCATACAGCTGCTCCTTAAGCGGCATCCACTCAAACCCGGGACTGACCAGGCCATACAGCGGGAACCACTCCAGCCGTGCTCCCAGATACACCAGCAACACAGCACCCAGCGCAAAGCCTGGCACCGCATACCCCATGAAAATCAACACACTGCTCACGCTGTCAAATGTGCTGCGATGCCACAGCGCCTTGAACACCCCCAGCGGAATGCTCACCATATAGGTGATAAATGCCCCAAGCAGGCCGAAATACAAGGAAACCGGCAGGCGGTCCAGCATCATGCGGGTCACCGGTTCATTATACTTGTACGAAAGCCCCAGATTTCCCTGCAGCACACCCTGGAATGACTGGCGGCTGGCCACTGTGCGCCAGCGGCGGCAGGCCGGGCTCTTGGCCAGCTCTGCCAACTCTGCCTCATCTGTAATTCCGCGGCGCTTCCCCAGTCGCGCCGCGCGGTCTGCCGGAGATTCCAGTCTCACCTGCCATTCCTCGTCCTGCATCCACTCCGGCGCAAGATACTGCGGCACCAGGCCATCCCGTGTCACCTCCAGCGTGGCAGAATGGCCGCTGGCCGAAACAATCGTCAGCGCCGCCACCCCGGCTTCGTTGAACTCAGCCTTGGAAATCTCCACCTCACGGGGCAGCACCCCAAGCCACTGCAGATACGCCTTCCAGATAGGTTCCTGCAGATTAAACAATTCCTCCAGCCGTTCCAGATCATCATTTCCCGGGCGTCCGGCCACCTGCCCCACCGCCTTTTCACCGCTCAGCGCGCCAATCGCCTGTTCCTGCAGCATGCGTTCCACCGGGCCACCCGGCACCATACGCGTCAGGAAAAACACCAGAAACGTGATACCTATCAACGTAACAGGCATCATCAACAAACGTCTGATGATATAATAGCGCATAAAATGGAAACTCGTGGCATTCTACTCCTTTCCAAGCCACCTTGCAAGTTCCTATTCTGCCCTGATAACAGAAAAACAAAAAAGGCGGCCTTTTTCATCAGGTCGCCTTTTTTCTGAATACCCCCTCGCGGACTCGAACCGCGGACAAATTGATTAAGAGTCAACTGCTCTACCAACTGAGCTAAGGAGGCATTTCTTGCTCACCCGGCTGCTCACAGACTGGTACCCCCTCGCGGACTCGAACCGCGGACAAATTGATTAAGAGTCAACTGCTCTACCAACTGAGCTAAGGAGGCACATTGTCTGTGAGCACCCTGCATCTGGTGTTCCCTGGAGGAGAGAAGCCGCTGGTCAGATTTGAACTGACGACCCACGCATTACGAATGCGTTGCTCTACCCCTGAGCTACAGCGGCAGATGCTGTGTGCGGCGGCAGCTTACCACACACCGTCCGCCAATGCAAGCCTTTTTTTAGAAAAATTTTCCCAAGCCAGCGAAATCGCAGGGGCAAATACACGCAGAATTTTCTTATCACTACATTTTAGGGTTGAATTTACTGCCACTCGGCTATAAAATAAGCGCGCTATGACATACGAAGTTTTCGAAACCAAGGAAGCCGCAGCCAAGAAGCTTGCCGCTGAAGTCGCCGAACTCATCCGCAGCCGCGCCGCAGAGGGCAAGGGTGTGGTGCTGGGTCTGGCCACTGGTGCCACCCCGCTCCCCTTCTATGCTGAGCTTATCCGCCTGCACAAGGAAGAAGGTCTCTCCTTCAAGAACGTGACCACCTTCAACCTGGACGAATACACCGGTCTGCCCCACGAGCACGTGGAGTCCTACTGGTACTTCATGCACACCAACCTCTTCAACCACATCGACATCCCAGCCGAAAACATCAACCTGCCCTGCGGCACCCTGGCTCCCGAGGAAATCCCCGCCCACTGCGCCGCCTACGAGCAGAAGATCAAGGACTGCGGTGGTCTCGACCTCCAGATCCTCGGCATCGGCCGCACCGGTCACATCGGCTTCAACGAACCCGGCTCCGATGACACCACCATCACCCGCCAGGTGCACCTCGATGACCTCACCAAGACCGACGCCGCCCCCGCTTTCGGTGGCTTCGAAAACGTGCCCAGCACCGCCATCACCATGGGTGTGGCCACCATCATGGGCGCCAAGAAGGTGCGTCTCATGGCTTGGGGCGAGAAGAAGGCTTCCATCGTGAACAAGGCCATCAACGGCCCGGTGACCATCGATGTGGCCGCCTCCTACCTGCAGAACCACGCCGACGCCAAGTACTTCCTTGACACCCCGGCCGCCGCTGAGCTGTAAAGCCAGGCTGCAGAAATAGAGCAACTTTGCCGAGGGGCCGGGCAACACCGGCCCCTCACTTTTTCCCTCCACGCGCGCGCATGCACCTGTATATCCACGTTCCCTTCTGCCACCGCATCTGCCCCTACTGCGCCTTCTTCAAGCACACCCCGGGCAAGAGCGATATCCGGGGCTATGCGCGCGCCATCGGCCAGGAAGCCCGCCTGCGCCTGCCGCAGGGCACCGCCCCGCGCACCATCTACTTCGGCGGCGGCACCCCCAGCATGCTCTCCCCCACGCATCTGGAACTGCTGGTAGAAGGACTCCGCAGCTGGCTCGACCTCTCAAAGGTACAGGAATGGAGCTTCGAGACCAACCCCGCCACCTTCACCGCCGCCAAAGTGCAGCAATGGCGGCAGCTGGGCATCAACCGCGTCTCCCTGGGCGTGCAAAGCTTCGACCCCGGCCTGCTCCAGCTTCTGGGGAGAGAACACAGCCCGGCAGATGTAGCAGAAAGCGTGGCACTGCTGCGTGCCGCAGGCATCCCGCAAATCAACATCGACCTCATGTTCTCCCTGCCCGGGCAAAGCCTCGCCCAGTGGGAACACACCCTCCGCGCCGCCCTCGACCTGCAGCCGGACCACATCTCCACCTACAACCTCAGCTACGAGGAAGACACCGCCTTCTTCCAGCAATACGGCGCCACCGCCGGCAACGAGGAAACAGATGTAGCCATGTTCACCCTGGCAGATGAACTCCTCACCGCCGCCGGCTACCGCCACTACGAAATCTCCAACTACGCCCGCCCCGGCTGCGAATCCCACCACAACCTCGCCTGCTGGCATGGCGAGGATTACTGCGGGCTCGGCCCCGGCGCCGTCGGCACCATGAACGGCGTGCGCTACGCCAACGCTGGCGACACCGCAGCCTACACCGCCGCCCTGCAGGCAGGCCAGCTCCCCCCCGGAGAGGCAGAAACACTCGACCCCGTCACCCGCCGCACCGAACTACTCGGCCTTCTTCTCCGCACAGATGAAGGCCTGCCCCCCCACTTCCTGCGCCCGGAGGATACCCCCACCGTTTCCATGCTGCAGGCAGAAGGCCTCGCCACCCTCACGCCCGCTGGCCGCCTTCTCCTCACCCGCGCCGGCAGACTAGTGGCCGATGAAATTGCTGTTGCTTTGATGTGATGCCGCCAGGCTTCACATCAAAGCAACATCCCCACGCTCAGCGTGGGGATTTCGTCCTTTGCGCCAGCAAAGGATGAATTCCGCACGCTCAGCGCGCGGATGTATACAATCGGCATTTCATGCCGGTTGCATAACACAAAACACACTTGCACACACCCGCCGTATCCGCTATCATACCACCATGCCGCGAATGTATCCAGCCCTCCTTCTTGCCGCCCTGCCTGCAGCAGCCCAGCATAGTGATGAC
>JAFZGH010000101.1 GCA_017555465.1 Akkermansia sp.
CCCCAGGCCATCTGTTCGCCGCTGTGGCGGGCCAGTGCGTGGGCAATCTCATGCGCCACCACAAAAGCCAGCTCCGCTTCATTGTTCATGATATCCATAATGCCGGTGTACACCGCAATCTTGCCGCCAGGCAGACAGAAAGCATTCTGGGTCTTAGACTGGAACACCGTGTATTCCCAATCATATTCCTTATACTGCGTCGCCCTGATAAGCGCCCGGGCGCAGTTGTCCATAGCGGCATTATAAGTGGCATTCACCGAGCGCGGCAACTTGCTCTTGTATTCGTTAAATGCTCCCAACCCCATGGTCTTTTCCGTCTCCACCGAAGTCAGGATAAACTGGGAACGCCCGGTCAGCGGCACCGTGCGGCATCCGGTTATTATCACAAGCCCCGTCAAGGCCAATGCAGTCAAAAGCGATTTCATGCCTGTATTTTATGAATGTATGACTTTCTACGCAAGAAAAAAAGGCCTCACCGCTCCAGTTCGGCTTTAATGAACGGCGCCGTGGGTGATTTGGCGCGGGAAAGCTGGCGGACGGTTCCCTGTGCAGCAATGGTACCGCCGGCCTCACCGGCGCCCGGGCCTATATCGATGATGTAGTCCGCCTCGCAGATGAGCTCCAGATTGTGTTCGATGACCACCACGGTGTTGCCCATTTCCACCAGGCGACGCAGCACCTGCACCAGCAGACGCACATCGTGCGGATGCAGGCCGATGGTCGGCTCCTCGATGATGTACAAATCCTGCGGCAGGTCCTTACCCTTGCGGATGGCGTTGAGCGCGGCGCGGCGGCCCTTGATGAGCTCAGCCACCAGCTTGATGCGCTGCGCCTCACCGCCGGAAAGCGTGTTGCTGGCCTGCCCCAGGGTCAGGTAGCCCAGCCCGGTATCGCACAGCAACTTGAGCGGGTCGGCCAGGCGCGGCTGGTTCGCAAAGAATTCCGCCGCCTCCTCCATGTCCATATTGAGCACCTCGGCAATGTTCTTCCCCTTGTAGCGCACCTGCAGCGTTCGGGAATTATAGCGCGCACCGCGGCAGGTCTCGCAGGGTACGGTGCACGGGGGCAGGAAATCCATCTCCTGGCGCTGGTAGCCTGTGCCCTTGCAAGCCTCGCAGTGCCCGGCTGCGGTGTTGAATGAGAAGCGGTTAGCCTCAAAGCCCAGGCGGCGGGCATCGGCGCTCTGCGCAAAGAGCGCGCGGATTTCATTGAAGATGCCGATGTAGGTGGCAGGCGTGCTGCGCGGGGTCTTGCCGATGGGTGATTGGTCCACCTGATACAGCGCGCGCACCGAATCCAGTCCCTTGCTGCGTTTCCATGCCGCGCGTTCATCCTTGCTGATGCGGCCGCCCAGCGCCTCGCGCACTGCGGGGCCCAGCGTTCCGGTGATAAGCGAGGTCTTTCCAGCACCACTCGGCCCGGTCACCACGGTGAAGCGCGCGCGGGGGATGCGCAGGGTCACATCCTTGAGATTATGCAGGGTGCAGCCCTCCACCTCCAGCCACCCGGTCTCCTTCAGCGGCAGATATTTTCCACAGTAGGGGTGTTTCTCCCGGCTGAGCAGGGCGCGTCCGGTCACAGAAGCGGGATTGTGTTCCACTTCATCGAATGTACCCTGCGCCATAATCTCGCCACCATGCACCCCGGCCGCGGGGCCCAGGTCAATGATATGGTCAGCAGCGCGCATGGTGTCCTCATCGTGCTCCACCACCAGCAGGGTATTGCCCCGCTGCTTCAAATCCGCCAGGGTATGCAGCAGGCGCTCATTGTCCTGCGGATGCAGGCCGATGGTCGGCTCATCCAGCACATAGAGCACACCGCGCAGCTCTGAGCCCAGCTGGGCAGCCAGGCGGATGCGCTGGGTCTCGCCGCCGGAAAGCGTGGTCGCCGCGCGGTCGAGCGAGAGATACCCCAGTCCCACGCGCTGCAGGAAACGCAGGCGCGGCGCAATCTCCGCCATCACATTGCGGGCAATCTCAGCCTCGCGCCCGGTGAATTGCCAGCTTTCCACCACCGGCAGAGCAGCATCGGCCGCCAGGGTGCCGATTTCGGCAATATTTTTGCCGAACAGCGTCACGCCCAGGGCAAAGGGATTCAGACGGGAGCCC
>JAFZGH010000102.1 GCA_017555465.1 Akkermansia sp.
TATATCTGCAATCGCTTCAGCCATACCATGCACTGCGGACAAAATGGCAACTGGGCAGCGGGCTTGAAAGCGCCCTGACTCCGGCCATTGATATACCGGATGCCGCATCGGATTCCACCATTGCTTCTGATTTGAGATTATTCGGACTGCTGAGTAACGGGCAACCCTGTGAAATGCTCATTCCCTTTGCGCAGATTGCCCGGGATGGAGGCATCATCCTGGGACGCGCCCCGGAAGACCCGGCATTTACCATCGATGACCCCAGCATCTCCCGGAATCACCTGCGGTTGCACCTGGACGAATACGGACTGGTAGTCAGCGACCTGGGGTCCACCAATGGCACAGCCGTCAATGGCGCATCATTATCTCCATACGATAATAACCGACCTTTGCAGGATGCTGATATGCTCACAATAGGTAATATCCAGCTGCAAATCGAATTCATCTGATTCTTTTCCCCTTTTTAATATGAAAGCCACCCTCCGCATCACCACCGCCTTGCTCTGCGCATATCCGGTTCTGACCAGCGCCGACGATAACACCACGCCCACCCAGAATTACCTCTGGTACAAACAACCGGCCGGCATCAATCCCGCCAGTTTACCCTGGGCAACCGATCCCGCACCTTCCGGCAACCTGCCCGGCAAACCCCGGAACGATACATGGGAAGCCCAGACCCTCCCCGTGGGCAATGGCCGAGTGGGCGGCACGATTTTCGGCGGCGACAAGCTCGACCGCGTTAACCTGAACGAAGTAAGCCTGTGGAGCGGTGGCCCCAACCTGCCCGGCAACGGCAATGGCTACACCTATGGCCCCCAGGCCACCAAGGACCAGTTCGGTTCATACCAGCCCTTCGGCGATTTGTACGTCTCTTTTGACCTGGAGGGAGAAAGCACGAACTACACGCGCTCGCTCGACCTGCGCGATGGCATTGCCCGTGTTTCCTTCACATCCGATGGTGCAGAACACAAGCGCGAGTGCTATGTGAGCGAACCGGATGATGTGCTGGTCTATTCCGCCAGCACAGACGCCCCCGATGGCATGACCGCCCGCATTGCGCTGACCCCCAACCACACTGTTTCCTATTCCAAACAGAAGCAGGGGCTTGTCATGAGCGGCACTCTTGCGAATGGAGAAAAATTTGAGGGTCGACTGCTCATCAAGCACAAAGGCGGTGAGCTTAAAGTCAAAGGCAAGGCCGGCCAGGTGGATGTAAACTACCAGAAGAACGGCGCCGCTGCCTCTAACAGCAGTGATGCCATGAAAGCCAACTTCCGGGCCGATAACATGCCCTATGTCGAAATCAAAGGCGCAGAGTCCTTCGTGGTCTACGTGTCTCTTGCCACTGATTACAAGATGGATTTCGAGAGCAACTGGAAGGGCAAAGACCCCTCCAGTATCAACAAAAAGATTCTGGCCGAAGTGGAGAACAAAAAGGAAAGCGCCATCCGCAGCCGCCATATCTCTAACTACAAGAAACTTTTCAACCGTCTGAGCATCAGCCTCGGCGAGACGGACGAAGACCGCGCTTCCCTGCCGACGGATGAGCGAATCAAGGAGTACAACGGCGATGACCCCGAACTTGAAGCCACCATCTACCAGTTCGGCCGCTATGTGCTGATAAGCGGTTCCCGTCCGGGGAATCTGCCGGTGAACCTGCAAGGCATCTGGAATGATAAGGTACACGCCGCCTGGGCCTGCGACTACCACAACAACATCAACCTGCAGATGTGCTACTGGGGTGCAGAGGTGGGCAATCTCTCCGAATGCCACATGCCTTTCATCAATTTCATGCAGGCCATGGAGAAGCCTCTCACCAACATGACCGCAAAACACTTCGGAGCATCGGTCAAAGGCTGGACCACCCGCATTTCCCAGAACCCCTGGGGCGGTGGCGGCTGGGTGAAGTGGAATCCCCCGGTCAATGCATGGTATGCCCTGCACGTGTGGGATCACTACACATTCACGCATGACAAGGCATACCTCAAGAATGTCGGGTACCCGATTCTGAAAAACATCTGTGCGTTCTGGGAGTCCTACCTCAAGGAAGTTGGCGAAAGCGGCGAAGGCCTCATGTCTGGAGGCAAAAAGCTCGATGTCAGCCAATATCCCGAACTTAAACGCATCAAAAAAGGCTCGCTTGTTTCGCCCAATAGCTGGTCTCACGAATGGGGACCGGATGAAGACGGCGTCATGCACGACCAGCAGCTCATCTGGGAACTCTTTGACAACACAGCCAAGGCTGCCGCCGAGCTGGGAGTGGACAGCTCCTGGGCCAAGAAGCTTATCAACCTGCGCAATCGACTGGTCACCAACCGCGTAGCAGATGGCGGCTACCTGCAGGAATGGATTATTGACCGTCCGAACATGGTTTCCGGCCACCGTCACACCTCGCACCTCATCGGTGTATTCCCCGGCACCTCCATTTCCATGGCAAAGACGCCGGACTTAGCCAAGGCCGCCATGAAGAGCCTGGAGCTCCGTGGTTGCGGTGGCGATAACCGCCGCAGCTGGACCTGGCCGTGGCGCACCGCGCTCTGGGCACGTTTCGGCAACACGGGCCAGGCATACGAAATGGTGCAGAGCTACATCCGCTACAACCTGCTCGACAACCTGTTCGGCAACCACCCCCCCATGCAGATGGACGGCACATTCGGCATGACCGGCGGCATGAGTGAAATGCTGGTGCAGAGCCACGCCGGGCAGATTGAGCTCCTGCCCACCCTGCCCGATGAATGGGAGAACGGCTACGTGAAAGGCATTCGTGCCCGCGGCGATATCACCATCGACATGGAATGGAAAAACAGCAAAGTAACCCGTTACGCACTTAAATCCAACACGAACCGCAGCGAAGTCACCGTCGTGGTGAACGGTAAGAAGACCAAGCTCACCCCCATCAGCCTGACGGATACCAAGGCCGATAAAGACAGTCCTAAGAAAAAAGGCAATAAAAAGAACAAAAAGAAGAAGAAGAAAAAGGTAGCTTGACTGATATTTCCGTTTCCAGGACCTTCCACCGCAGTGGAAGGTCTTTTTATTACCGGAATCATCGACCGGTGCCCTGCTTTGTGCTTGCCAGGAGCGCCCGGAATTGGTAGAATTCGTGCATGCTTTTTGAACGGGAAACAGTAACGCCTCAAGGACGCCTCGCGGCCATGGAAGAACTGTTTTCCCGCGTGGCAAGGCGCAATACGACCACCTACGAACCAGGTCGAGTCCCCGTGGAAGCCCTGGAGGCCTTCGGCAATCTGGAAACCCCGCTGCGCTACATGCTGGAAGCAGCATCAGCCGGCTGCAAAGACCGCACACGGCTCGCCCAGCTGCGAAAGGTGGAAAAATGCCTCAATACCCTGCCCGATGCACTGATGACCAGTCTTTCCGCAGGCCCGGAGGAAAACTGGCTGTGCATGTTCCGCCACCTGATGCAGCTGCACACGCTTTTAACAGATGCAGGCATTGGCACGGATGCAGCAGAATATGCCACCCTGCTGCAGAAGATGGTGCAGCTGGCAGAAACAGTATCGCAGGCTGCCGCGGTGGAAATCAGCCCGGCATCCATGTTCACCCTGCTGCTCATGCAGGTGGAGATGCAACGCATCAATGCACCGAAAAAGCGTCGCAAGCCAGCCCGCAGACGCCGCAAGGCCAAAGCAAAAAAAGCAACAACATCCACAAGAAAAGAGTCCTGATGTATCAGGGCTCTTCGTTTTCCGAGGGCGGAGGTTGCGTGAAATCACAGTTTTCCAGGTAATACTCCGCCGCTTTATTCCCCTGAGCCGCCGCTTTTTCCCACCAGGATCGGGCGGCGGAACGGTTTTTCAGCATCCCGGCACTGCCGGAATACAGAAACAGCCCCAGGCGCAACTGAGCTCGAGCATCTCCCGCCTCGGCAGCTTTCTCCAACTCTGCACGCATAGTAACAAGACGAGCCCTCACCACATCATCCGGAGGGTCTTTCTTTTCCGGCTTCGGCGCAGGCGTCGGCGAACTGATGCTCACCGGTCGCATCACCATGGGCAGCAGCGCACTCACCCAGAACAAACATATAAGAGCCGTCACCCACCAAGGCATCTTGCGACGCATGGGCAGCATACCAAAGCGGCGGCGAACCGGCCGCTGCTGGTTCCGGCGAGCATCCCGGCCCCGCCCGGCGCGGGCAGAAAAGCGCACCTTGCGCTGCATACCAGCCAGTTCCGGCGCATCGGCATAACGCAAATCGCGCTCGCGAGCCTCATCGTACAACTGACGCTCCCGTTCATCACCCAGAACCCTGTAAGCTTCGGCCACCAACTTGAAGCGCTCTTCAGCCTCTGTATTTCCGGCGTTCAAATCCGGATGGTATCTCTTGGCCTGGCGGTAATAAGCCAGTTTCAGCTCTGCAGAAGAAGCAGAAACAGGTACATCCAGTAATTCGTAATAATCCGGGCGAGGCATAGGGAGAATCAAATCAGGAAATCCATTCGTGAGCAAAGGCCAGCATGCTGCGCTGCGGGCTCCACCCCAGCGCCCGCAGGCGGCTGCAATCCACATACATGTCAGATACCCCGCGGGCAGAGGGGGCAGCACTCTCCGGCTCGGCCTCTATGTTAAAAGCCGCCTCCAGCAAACCATAAACAGCACTCTTGGTAAAGCTCTCACCACTCACATTGAACAATCCCTCCTGCAACCAGGGCTGCGTGCCCAGCAGCAACAAGGCCTGCACAGCATCATCCCGGTGCAGGTAGTTCAACCGGCGGCTGGCAGCACCAGGCACCCCCGGCAAAGCTTTGAAGAAGCGTCGCAGCAGCTCACAGCGCCCCGGACCGTACAGCGAAGCCAGACGCACCACAACACCACCGCCCTGCAACACCACCTGCTCCGCCTGCAACAAAATGCCCGCGCGTTCCGAGACCGCGCGCGAAGGGGAATCCTCCGTCACCGTTTCGCCCCCCCTCCCGGCATACACCGAAGTAGAGGAGCAGAACACCACGCGTGTGCCGCACAACAGCTTCACCAGCTTTTCCACCGGTTCCAGGTACGCGCGGCGGTAATCCTCCACAGTGCCGCCATGAGTAGCAGCGCAGCAGAACACCATATCCGGCACCAGGCGCTGCAAAGCATGCTGCAGCAAAGCTTCATCCCCCGCACTGCCACGCAAATTAGCGACAGCAGCCGGGTCGATGGTGAGCACCCGGGCACCCGCCTCGCGGCAGGTATCTGCCAGCGCAGACCCCAGGAACCCCGCCCCGATGACCCACACGCTGTGTCCCTGCAGATTCATGCCCGGTGCTTCCAGATGAGTTCCGCCAGCTCCAGATCCCCCGGCAGGGTTATTTTCAAGTTCACCCCGCCGGAAACCAGACGCGTGGGCACGCCCATGGCCTCCACTGCGGAGACCTCATCAGTCACCACCAGCGCATGCGCCTTCACGTAATCATAGGCCTGCAGCAGCAGCTCCAGACGGAAAATCTGAGGCGTTTCCATGCCCCACAAGTTATCGCGACTCACCTTTTCCGGCAGGGAGAATCCGGCGGCATCCGCTCGTTTCAGCGTATCCACCACCGGGTGTGCACAAACTGCAGCCCCGGTCTCATCAGCCGCGGCGAGGCAGGCGCGTATGCCCTCCGGCGTTATCAGAGGGCGGGCGCCATCATGCACTGCCACCATGCGTGTGCCGGCAGGCAGCGCGACCAGCCCGGCCGCCACGGAATCCTGCCGCTCAGCGCCGCCATCCACCCGGCTGACAGGAACCGGAAACGATGCAGCAGCAAGACCGGTTTCCACCCAGCGGCTTTCCGGACACACCACCACAACCGCCGCAGCTCCGGCCGCCACAAAGGCATCCACACTGCGGCGCAGCACCGGTGCACCATCCAGATGCGCAGCCAGTTTATCAAATCCGGCGCGGCGGGAACTGCCCGCCGCCACGATGACGGCACAGAACATGGCTTCAGAAAAAAATATCAGTTCAGACGGGAACCCACCAGCTGGGAAAGAAGCTTGCCAGGAGCGCGTCCCTCGGTGCGGGCCTGCATCTCCTTCATCACACGGCCCATATCCTTCTTGCTGGTAGCGCCCAGTTCAGCAATCACCGCTTCCAGCACTGGCAGGATTTCCGCCTCTGTCATCTCGCTGGGCAGCAGCGCCGCCAGCACGCCAATCTCAGCCTGTTCCTTCTCCACCTGCTCCGTGCGGCCAGCCTGGGCATAAAGAGCAATAGCATCCTCGCGCTGCTTAATCTGCTTGCGAACCACATTCTGCTCTTCGGCTGGCGTCAGTTCAGCCGTCACACTGCCCTTGGTCAGGCGGGCATTCTGCAAGGCAGCCTTCAATCCACGCAGAGCTCCCAGCGCCACCGTATCCTTCGACTTCATGGCGGTCTTCATTCCTTCCGTAATCTGATCATCCATTGCACTCATAGTACCCCCATTAAACCATGACCTCGCGCGCATGCGCAAGGCTGAAATACTTTCCATGACAATAAAAATCGATTACTCTGCTGGGCTGAGCAAGATTTGATCGGGGCGACAGGATTCGAACCTGCGACATCCAGCTCCCAAAGCTGGCGCTCTACCAGGCTGAGCTACGCCCCGTTGGGAAGAGCCATTTAACGTGCCACCAGGGCACAAAAAAAATGGCTCGGGACGGGATCGAACCGCCGACACGCGGATTTTCAATCCGCTGCTCTACCAACTGAGCTACCGAGCCATTCTGCAAGCCCGTCTTGGACGGGGTGCGGCGGAAGTATACACCAGATCCACCTGCAATGCAAGCCAAAATTTATACTTTTTTTTCGTTTTTTATGACCAGTGGCTACACTCTCCTGATTATCAAAGGCTGCGGAGTGTAGCCAGCAGGGCGCGCAGGGAGGAGCAGCGGTAGGCGGCGCGGGAGAAATCGCTGCTTTCGGTCATGCGGTTGGGAATGGCCACGCAGGGGATGGCGGCATTCTGGGCGGCTATGGTGCCGTTTTCTGAGTCCTCGATGATGAGGCAATCTGCTTTTTCGAGTCCCAGGCATTGCTGGGCGGCTTCAAACAGTGCGGGGTTGGGTTTCACGGAGTAGCCGTCTGTGCGGGTGAAAACGCCGGCAAAGCGGCCATATATGCCGAGTTTTTCCAGCCAGCCCTGCACCCAGCGGCGGGAGGAGGAAGAGGCCACCGTTATGCCGATGCCCTGCTCTGCGCACCAGTCCAGCAATTCCAGCGCGCCATCCATGAGCCCACTGCGCTCTAAATCCGCCTCCAGCATAGCCTGCCGGGCGGGGGTCTCCTGCTCCCAGTCGTATTTCTTACCCGTCAGCTTTTCAAGATGCGCGGCGGGGTCCCAGTGGGAATAGCCAGCTCCCAGACAGGGGGCATAGGTGGCTATGGTGATTTCCTGCCCCTCCCGGGCGTAGAGATGCACCCAGGATTGAAAGATAGCCCACTCGGTGTCGACAAGCACACCGTCGAAGTCAAAGATGATTCCTTTCGGCAGACGCATGTGGCGGGCAATCAGGGTTCACCTTTGAGCTTGGCGCTCATCCACTCGCGCACGGAGCGGTGCGCCAGGTTCTTGATGAACAGGTAAATGGCTATCAGAATGTACAGGAAGTTCGGAATCCACGCGCTCAGCCAGGCCTGCATGACACCAGCCTCACCCAAGGCGGGGAACACGCGGTATAGGAAGAGCATGAGCGCGGCCAGCAATACAGCAATACCGATGCCTTTCATCGTGCCGCGGCGCTGGAATGTCACTGCGCTGGGAATAGCCAGCAGCACAAGCACCATGCAGGAGAATACACGGGCAATGCGCACGTGCCATTCGGTGCGTTTCTTGCGGCGGTCTTCCCGGGAACCGGCACCTGATGAGATGTATTCATACAGCGCAGAAGTACCCATGGAATCAATGCGGTCATTATACCCGGGGCTGATAATCTGGTAGGGTTTTTCCTCGAAGGCAAGCGTAAGTGTTTCCATGAAGGAATCATCCTTGGGGCGCACGCCGGGGGCTGCCATTTCGCGGGTGTAGACATTGCTGAGCGTCCAGGTAGAGTCCTCCTTGTTCCACACGGCCTTGGTGGCGCGGTACTGCTTGAGCTGGCGCCCGCGCACTTCCGAATCAAACTGGTCAATAGTCACCCCCAGCATCGGGTCGCCAGGGCTGGTGGCGGGGGCGGGGGTTTCGATGCGCCAGATGCGGGCGGTGGCATCGCTGCGGTACACGATGGAGCGGGGTGTTCCGTCGGGCTTGGTTTTCTTCTTCATGACCATTTCACGGTACATGGAACCACTGGGGGCCCAGTGGAAGCCGCAGATACCATACGCCAGCGCCACGAGCGCCCCCATGATGAAGATGGGACGGCAGACACGCAACAGGGAACGGCCGGACTGAAGCATGCCGACAATCTCACTGCCACCGCAAAGCTTACTGAGACACCACAGCGTACCCATGAGCAGGGTGTACGGCAGAATCTGGTAGAGGAACATGGGCAGCTGGGTACCGTAGAAACGCAGAGCCTCGATTACCGGATTATCAAAACGGGAACGGAATCGCTCCATGTTATCCGTAAAGTCCGCCAGAATGTAGATGAGCAGCAGAATGAGCGTGCACATCAGGAAGTAGGTGACGAAATTGCGAGTCATGTAGCGGTCCATGGTTCCCATGAACCCGTAGAAAACAGCCCCCAGGAAGGGAAGATAACAGAGCAGAGCCAGGAAGATGGGACGGCAGAGCTGCTCTATCGGGTAAGTTGATGGCATACCGGGCACTTCCCATCTCATTTGTTCCAATTCAATCGGTACGATGTACAAGGCCAGCAGCGTGCCCAGTAACAGCAGTGTCAGAGCAGGAAGTGTTCGGCGGATGAAGGACATTGGCGGAAGAGAGTTTTCAGAGAGTGTGGTAAGTTTTCTTATTGGCCATTGCCGAGGCGTTCAGCCAGATATTCCGGCAAGCCCACCGCCAGCACAGCCTGCTGGGCAGAGGCCACATCGTACTCTACGCGCCGGAGAGTAACCGTTGCGGTATCGGAATCGTAAATGGCATAGCAGGCGCGGGGGTCCCCATCCCGGGGTTGCCCTACTGAACCAACATTGATAAAGTATTTAAGCCCCAGCTGCAGTTTCACCTCGGTCTGGCCTTCTGCGCGCAGTTGCTGCCAGCACTCGTGTAATTCGGCAGCATGGCGGCCATCCCAGGTAAAGACACGGGGCTGGTGGGTGTGCCCATGGAAACAAAGCGGCAGGAACTGGCGATTGAAATTACCCGTGGCGTCATTCGCATTGAGAATATAATTCCAGGCCTGCGGCTGATCCAGACAGGAATGCACCATGACAAACTTGGAACGCTCAATACGCTGCAGCGGCAGGCGACGCAGCCATGTGATACTTTCATCATCAATACACGACGCGTTCCATTCCATAGCCTGGCGGGCCAGTGGATTCATCCGCACTTCCATCAAATCCCGCTGCATGTCAGGATCGCGCATCGCCTGGGCAAAACGCACCACTTCTTCATCGTGATTTCCTTTCACCACCGGACACCCGATAGCCCGTATTTCATTCACGCATTCCTGAGGATAAGCGTTATAACCCACCACATCACCAAGACACACCACATCGGTGCATTGCTCGCACTGGTAATCAGCCATAACGGCATAAAGCGCGTGCAAATTAGAATGAATATCACTGATGACCGCAGTTCTCGGCATAGGTAACACTCATCTTATACCATATTTACCGCGGCTCTGCAAGTCCTGAATTTAAGCTTTTGCAATCCTCCGCCGCTTGACTTCCTCTGCGGAGATAGTGTACAATGCGCGCGCAGATGTTACCCATTGAGCAGATACGCAGCGAGATACTGGAAGCCGTGCGGCAGCCGGGGTTCTGCGTGTTGCTGAGCGCGCCGACCGGCAGCGGCAAATCCACCCGTGTGCCGGGCATGCTGATAAAAGCCGGATGGGGAGAGAAAGGAACGATTATTGTGGTGCAGCCGCGGCGGCTGGCAGCCCGGCTGCTAGCGGGATATGTGGCGCGGCAATTCCCTTGCAGACTGGGGCAGGAGGTGGGCTACACCGTGCGTTTTGACTCCCAGCGCAGCGCTGCCACGCGCATTCTGTTTGTGACAGATGGCATTCTGGAGCGACGGCTCACCGAAGACCCGGAGCTGCGCGGCGTTTCGGCCGTGATTTTTGATGAAGTGCACGAGCGCCGCCTGAGCGGCGATTTGTGCCTGGCGCGAGTGCTGGAACTGCAGCGCAGCACCCGCCCGGAAATCGGCGTATTCGTGATGTCTGCCACGCTGGAGCTGGACAAACTGCAGGGCTACCTGCCGCAGGCCACCGTGCTGCGGGCCGAGGGGCGACTCTATCCGGTGGAGGTGAGTTACCGCCAGCCTGTTCCGGTGCGCAACAAGTTCGGCTATGTGCAGCCCCCGCCTGTGTGGGAACAATGTGCCGAAGCCGTGCGCA
>JAFZGH010000103.1 GCA_017555465.1 Akkermansia sp.
CTACGACGTGATGTACTACGACACCGACTGTGGTGGCGTGGTGCACAACCTGGCCTACCTGCGCTGGATTGAAGAATGCCGCACCAAAATGGCACCGGAACTCGGCATCGACTTCATCGGCCTCATCCGCGAGAACCGCCACCTCGTGCTCGTGAGCCACGAGGTGCAGTACAAGCGCCCCGCCTTCATGGGCGATAAGATTCAGATATACGCCTGGATTGAGAAAGTGGAGAAATCCCGCTTCTGGTGCGTGTTTGAAATCCGCCGCGATGACGCGCAGCAGGTCTGCGTGAAGGTACGCCAGTGCCTTGCCCTGGTGCAAATGCCGCAGGGCCGCCCCCAGCGCATTCCCGAGGCCTGGTACAACAGCGCCGCCCCGGCAGAGGATTTACAGGATTAACAACAACCTGAACAAACGGACAACGGGCCGCTTCCTGATGGAAGCGTCCCGTTGTGTGCAATCGGCGCTAAATTTAAATCTGAACTTCGCCAGAGAGAGACTCGCCGGGGGCGAAGGTGTGGGGCTTACTTACCACCAGTTTGCTCACGTTCTTGAGGGAGGGAACACCAAGGGCATCCAGCGACTCCACTAATTTGTAAAGCTTGCCATCCAGCAGCACCACGGGAGCCACGCCTCCACACTCAGGGGCCAGTTTCATGGCACCTGCTTCATCAATCTCCACGGCATCAGAACGCAGCAGAAGCAAATCCGAGCATGTCTTGACCGGGAAGAAGCGGGAACGCGGCACACACACGGCGCGGGCACCAGGGAAGCACTGCAGAGCAGCCCCCATCGCCGTTTCCAGCTGGTAGACCTTCTGGCTAGCGGCATCGCGAGGGTCCACCGTCTTGCTGTTGCAGATAACCGGCAGCGGCAGCACGCCACCGTTGGCGTCCAACACCTCCTTGAGCGCATCCAGTCGAATCCAGAGGTTGTTGGTATTGAAATAACGGTGCTTCTCAATATTCTGGAAATCATCTACGTCCTCATCCGGGCACTGGGCCACTTCGCGCAGAATCGGCTGACCATCCGCCTTGCGGGTGGCCAGGTGCCCACCCTTCTTGTCTGCCTCCGTGCGGCGTGTCACCTCCATCACAAAGGGAGCACCGCTCTCTGCAAACCAACGCAGGAAACGGGTATCGAGCTGAGCACCCAGATTATCAGAATTGGAAACAAACGCATACTTCACCCCAGCCGCCAACAGCTTATCCAGCCAGCCGCTGCCCACCAACGCGGGATAAATATCGCCATGCCCCGGCGGGCACCACTCCAGCTCCGGGTTAACGGAGTATTCCACCGGCTCCAGTGTTTCCTGCACCAGCTTAGGCACTCGGTTCTGCAGCATCTCCACCTTGGCGGCATCCGCAAAATCAGCATATTGAGCCAGATGGGTCATGGTATCCTCACTTGTGGAGAAGGAATTCATGAGCAACAGGTTCACCGGATACTGCGCACGCTCACGCAGGCTCTGCACCTGGCGCACAATCGTATCCAGGAACGTTACGCCCGGCTTAATCTCCAGCAGGCTCTTGGCCTTCTGCAAGCCCATCCCCGTACCCAGGCCGCCATTCAGCTTCACCAGCACCGCCTGTGCCAGCAGCGCCGCATCAGCCTCTGCCGTGGCGGCCACCAACTCGTCCCAGTCGGACACATCGCGAGCGGGTTCAATCTCCGTCTCCGGAATCATCATGCTCTGATGCGACGTGAGCACCCCCACGCTGTGGCGAAAAGCATCAATGGCCGCGCGGGAAAGCCCCACACCCTGCATCTTGCGTTCAATGGTACAAAAATTCATACGCGCCCCGCAGTATACACCCCCACCTGGGCAGATTCAATACTAAATACAAAAATGCCGCTTGTCAGTCCGGCAGGCATCTGCTAGCATGTAGCAATGCTCCACCGATTATCCATACTTCTGCTACTCCTGCTGCCACTCTCCTGCCGCAGTCTGACCAGCAAGGATGAGGAACTTCTGGAAGCAGCCTCCCGCGCCGACCTGCCGGGCATCCAGCAGCTCCTGCATGAAGGAGCATCGTCAAACGCCGTGCGCCACGGCACTGAAACCGTCCTTGGGCTGCTCATCAGCCAATACAAACGCAGCCACCAGAACCGACGCAAAGAAATTGAAGTTCTCGCCTCAACTCTGCTCGCCAAAGGCGCTAATGCCAATGCCCTGCACCACGGATTCACGCCGCTACAGATAGCCACCGGGCAAGGCAGTGAAATCCTGGTCTCCCGTCTTCTCGCCTACGGGGCTGACCCGAACCAGGCAACACAGGCGGGCTATGCTCCGCTCTGGCAGGCAGTCTTCGATAACAACCCCACCATCGCCCTCACGCTCCTGCACGAAGGAGCCGATCCCAATGCTCTGGGCCCCCGGAAACAGACGCCTCTCCAGTACCTCACAAACCGCGGATTCCAGAAAACCAGAATCATGCTCCACCTCCGCCAGCACGGAGGTCGTTAAACGGGTTCACCTGCGTAGGTGATGCGGCCGCCCGCAGCACCGGAACCGGGGCCCAGTTCCACGAGGTAATCGGCGCGGGACAGGATACCCTGATTGTGCTCAATACAGAGGATGGTATGCCCGGCAGCCCGTAGCCGGAAAATAGCGCGCAGCAGAAGCTCCAGCTCATTGAAATGCAGGCCGGTGCTGGGTTCATCCAGCACGAGGAGCAAATTCTCCCCCGGCCGGCTGCTGCGTTTCGGCGCGGCTTTGGCCAGGTAGGTGGCCAGTTTCACGCGCTGAGATTCGCCGCCGGAAAGGGTGGTCACAGAGCGATCCAGCGGCAGGTAGCCCAGCCCGAGCTCCTGCAGCGCTTTCAGAATAGCGGCAGCCTGCGGCACGGCGGCAAAGAATTCCACCGCTTCATCCACCGTCTGCGCCAGCGCCTGGGCCATGGATTTGCCGCGCCAGGTCACCTCCAGCGTTTCGCGGTTATAACGCGCACCGTGGCAGGCATCGCACTCGGTGTACAAATCCGCCAGGAAATTCATATCCACCTGCAGGCGGCCTGTGCCGCCGCAGCGCTCGCAGCGCCCGCCGCGGGTATTGAGTGAGAAACGGGCTGCGGTATACCCACGCTGGCGGGAAAGCGGCAGCGCTGCATAAAGCGGGCGCAGCACATCCAGCAGCCCCGTGGCCGTGGCCGGGGTGGAGCGTGGCGAAGCGCCGAGCGGGCTCTGATCCACCAGCACCGCGCGGGTTATGGCCTCAGCCCCCATCACCCTGCCCTCTTTCATGGCAGGCAGCAGGCATTCGTGCACCAGCGTGCTCTTGCCAGAGCCGCCCGGGCCGGAAAGGCACGTAAATGCCCCCAGCGGGAAGCGGAAGTCCACATTCTGCAAATTACGGGCATTGGCCTGCGGCAGGGTGAGCCAGCGGCTGGCCGCCAGGTTGCGTAGCTCCACTGCCGGCAGGGTCTTTCGCCCGGAAAGCCATGCACCAGTGGGGGAATCCTCGTTCTTCAGAAAATCATCATACGTGCCCTCTGCCAGCACAAGTCCACCCTCCGGGCCACTGCCAGGGCCCATTTCCACCAGCCAGTCGCAGGCCTGCAGCAGCTGCGGATCGTGCTCCACCACCAGAATGGTGTTCCCTTTATCGCGCAGGCGATGCAGTGCGGCTATCAATTTTTCCGTTTCTGCAGGGTGCAG
>JAFZGH010000104.1 GCA_017555465.1 Akkermansia sp.
CTGGCAGAGCGTGTGGAGTGGTTCGAGAAGAACAATAAGCTCATCGAAGCCCAGCGCCTCAAGATGCGCACCGATTACGACCTGGAGCTCATCAACGAAATCGGCTTCTGCAAGGGAATCGAAAACTACTCCCGCCACCTGGCCGGGCGCGCCCCGGGCAGCACCCCCTCCACCTTGCAGGATTATTTCCCGGCAGACCACCTCACCATCATCGATGAATCGCACGCCACCGTGCCGCAGATTGGCGGCATGTATGAGGGTGACCGCTCCCGCAAGCAGGTGCTCATTGACCACGGGTTCCGCCTCCCCAGCGCGCTGGATAACCGCCCGCTGCGTTTTGATGAGTTCATGAACCGCCAGGCGCAGCTGGTTTATGTCTCTGCCACGCCGGGGCCGTTTGAATACGTGAACTGCGTGGCGGGCAACAAGAGCTACATACCCGTGCTTAAGGCAAAGCGCGGCAACACCCACGCCCGCAGCCGGGAGGCCAGCCAGGCCATTACCCACGCGCCGGAGGATTTTCGAGGTGTTTTCTTCCACCACCTTAGCGAGCTGCGCGTGCCGCCGCATTCCAGCGCCGCCCCGGTGGAAAGCTTTAACCCGCGTGGGCTGGCGCAGCCGCTCATTGTGGAGCAGCTCATCCGCCCCACTGGCCTGCTGGAGCCGCGAATCACCCTGCACCCGCTGGAGGGGCAGATTGACAAGACCATTGAGCTGTGCCGCCAGCGTGTCTCGGTGCGCGAGCGCGTGCTCGTGACCACCCTCACCAAGCGCACCGCAGAGGATTTGACCGATTATCTTCGCAAGGTCGGGCTGGAGGTGGAATATATCCATGCCGATGTGGATGCCATTGAGCGTGTGGAAATCCTGCGCAAGCTGCGCGCCGGGAAGGTGGATATCCTGGTGGGTATCAACCTGCTGCGCGAGGGACTCGACCTGCCGGAGGTCTCGCTCGTCTGCATTCTGGATGCAGATAAGGAAGGCTTCCTGCGCAACGAAACCAGCCTGGTGCAGACCGCCGGGCGTGCCGCCCGCCATGTGCACGGCGAATGCGTGCTCTTCTGCGATGTGGTGACCGATTCCATCCGCCGCCTGGTGGAGGAGAGTGACCGCCGCCGCGCGATTCAGCAGGCGTATAACGAGGCCCACGGCATCACCCCGCAGAGCGTGAGCCGAGGCGACCAGAGCACCCTGCGCCTCTACACCCCGGATGATGAGCTGGAGGAGGCCGAGGATGAATTCGGCACGCTGATGGCCGGGGATGGTGATGATGCGCCCGATGTGCCCGCCACCATTGCCCGCCTGGAGAAAGAAATGCGCGAAGCCGCCGCCCGCCTGGATTTCGAGGTAGCCGCCGTGCTGCGCGATAAGATAAACTTCCTCAAAAACGATAAGCGGCATTGATTCTGTAAATCTTGACAGCAGGTTCTTTCCGAGTATAATGGATGAAACATAATTATGATTATGAAACGAATTTCTTTATTGATGCTCCTGACTGGTATAGCGGCCGCCCTCACCCCGCAGGAATTCCAGCAGCTTTACGAAAGCAAGGATAAAACGGCAGATGTATGCTACCAGCTCTACCAGGCCTATGCCGAGGGCGATGGTGTGGACGCCGATAAGAGCCAGGCCCGTAAATGGCTGCTTGCGGCACACGCCAGCGGTAAAGATGCCATCAATGAGGAAATCTTATCCCAGCCGTGGCGCAAGAAGGCCAAACTGAAACCCAGCATCAAGGCAGAATCTGTCAGCGATGCAGAAGCCCGCTCACTGGGGAAGGAACTGGTGGAATTCATGCTGGAGAACGGTGGCAGAAAATTGATAGGCATGAATAATCTGCCGACAGAAAAACCCTCCAAGAAACTCGTGAGCGGAGTGAAACAGTTTATTGCCAAAGGCGCAGATCTGAATATCTGTGTGCGCGAGCAGAATGATATGGTGGTGGTGACAGCCCTGTATCTGGCCTGCAAGATGGGCGATGCCGCGTTAATGGACTTGCTGATTGACCACGGTGCCGACCCCAACTACATGGGGGCGCTTGCGCTGGAGGCCTTTTACTTCCCGGCTGCGCCCCAGATGCCCAGCATGGATAATATGCCGGGTATACCGGCAGCCGCTCTCAAAGGACTGAAAAAAACACAGAAGCGCGGCGCGAAAGATAAAAAAGGCCAGGATAAGAAAGTGCAGAAACTTTTCTCTCATCTGGTGAAAAAGGGAGCCGATGTCCGCATGTGGAACAACGTGGGCTGGTCCCAGGTGTATACCGCCGCGAATGCCAATTCCCCCCTGGGTGTGCAGATGCTGGTCAAAGCCGGCGCCGACCCCGACCAGAAGCAGAACCCGAATGAAGTGGCCAACCACACGCTTTCTGCGCAGCGCATCAGCTACCTGACCAAAGGCTATGGCGTGGATGAGGAAGAAACCCCGCTGAATACCGCTGCCATCTATGCCCGGTCCGAAGTGGCCGCCGCCTTGCTCAAGGCTGGTGCTTCGCCGAAGCTGGCCAACAACAAAGGCGTGACGCCGCTTCAGTCTGCGCAGAAGATGAAGCAGATGCTGGATGCAAAGCCCGCTGCAGAGCGCAGCAGCAATCTGGTGACCGGTACCGAGGAAATCCTCAAATTGCTCAAGGGTAAATAACCAGGAACCGCGCAGCGGTCGGCATATTGAGAGCGGGGTGCGCGTCAGCGCATCTCGCGTAATCCCTCGTTGGGATAATGAAACAAATGGAACCCATGGAACGGGTTCCATAATCTTTTTTTTTACGAATTACAGGGGCTCCACATGTGTCCCAAAGATTGAGGTAAATTGTAATTTACCGGCGAGCATCGCGAGCGGAAATTTATAGCCCACGGTAGTGGGCGACAGATGTTAGGCAGGTGCAAGCGTGCGTTAGCACGCGCAGCGCCTGCTACCTCAAAA
>JAFZGH010000105.1 GCA_017555465.1 Akkermansia sp.
GGAACGTGTAGAAAAAACTCCCCACGGCGAACCGAAAAAAGGGGCCCCGGCCCCATGAAAACCCATGAAAGGAGGCGGCACCATGGCAGGACCCCGACAACCCATTGAGCTGGTGGAATTTAAGGGCAAAAAGCACCTGACAAAGGCGGAAATTGAGGAGCGCCACGCGCGTGAGCTGAAACCGTGCACCGACGAAATTGCCGCCCCTAAATATTTAACCGGCCCACAAAAAAAGGAGTTTTACAAGATCGCCGCCCAGCTGGAAAAACTCAAAATTATGGGTGAAACGGATTGTGACGCCCTGGCCCGGTACATCACTGCCCAGGGACTTTATGAGCAGGCTGTCAAAGACCTGCGCAAGCTGGGAAAGAACCAGCCAAGCAAGGACGAGCTGGGCAGCAAGGGCTATTATGACGCCCTGGAAATATACTACAAGTCTATGGACAGTGCGACGCAACGACAGGACCGCTATTTTAAGCAGGCGCAGACAGCAGCTGCGGCCCTGGGCCTGACAATCAGCTCCCGGTGCAGGCTGGTGGCGCCGGTAGTGGAGGAAAAGCCGAAAGAGAATAAATTCTCCAAGTTTGGAAAGGCTGCCGGCGGTAAATGAGCTGTGCGGCCCTGTATAACGACCGGGTAACGACATACGCCCGCCGGGTGGTAAAGACCGGGCGATACCCGGACACCGGGGACCTATGCGGCGAGCTGCACATTTTAGCGTGCAAGCGGCACCTGCGGGACCTGGACAACGAGCGCACCAGCGATTTTCCGTACTACTGGGACCCGGACGCAGCAGAGCGCGTCCTGGACTTTGCCGAAACCCTGACCCTGGCGGAGGGCGCAGAGCCCAAGCCGCTGAAACTCATGGACTGCCAGGCGTTCGACGTGGGCTGCACCTTTGGCTGGAAGAAAGTACAGAACGACGCCCGGCGTTTTCGCCAGCGTTACAAATCCATTTCCAGACAGCAGGGCAAGACCATGGAAAACGGCGTCCTGGGCACATACATAGCCGGCTTTGCGGGCTATATGCACGGCAAACTTTTCACCGTGGCAACGAAAAAGCGCCAGGCCCGGCTGGCCTGGGAAGAAATGGCCAAGTTTGTCCAGATCGACCCGGACCTGGGGGAGCTTTTCGACGTAAAGGACTACAAAAGCACCATCCTGGCGCTGGAAACAATGTGCACCATTGATGCCCTGAGCCGTGAGAGCGGCCTGGACGACGGTTTCCGCTCCATCTTTGCGTCAATCGACGAGCTGCACCAGCACCGGGACAACAAGATTTACAAAGCCATTTACAACGGCACCCGGTCCCTGCGGGAAACCCTGGTCTCCATGATCACCACCCGCGGCGACAAGTTAAACAGTTTCTGCAAGGAAATGGACGACTACTGCAAAAAGGTGCTGCAGGGCCTAACCACAGCCCACGACCTTTTTGTGGACATATACTGCCTGGACGACAAGGACGACATATGGGACGAAAGGAACTGGTCAAAGGCGTGCCCGTTTACATGCGCCGACCCCGAGCGGCTGGAAACGCTGCGCCAGGACGCACAACGCGCCAGGGATATGGGCGGCTCAGAGCTGCGGGACTTCCTGACCAAGTGCCTCAATATGTGGGTAAAAAACACCGACGACCAATTTGTGGACCCGGACGCCTGGCAAGAGTGCGGCAAAGACGGCCGCAAGCTGCAGCAGATCGTGGAGAGCGGCTGCAGGGACTGCTGGGTGGGCCTGGACCTGTCCAGCGGCGGAGACCTCACCACGCTGGCCCTGGAGTTTCCCATGGCCGGCGGCAAGTATTACCTGTATAGCCACAGCTTTATGCCCCGGGGCCGCCTGGAGGAGCATGTGGAAACAGATATAGCACCGTACGACCTGTGGGAACAAATGGACCTTATAACCGTTACCGGCGGCGCCATGGATTTTATGAATGATTATAAATTCATAGTTTCCCACCTGGCAGAGCTAAAAGAACGGTTTGACCTGAATTTCCTGGGCATCGGCATCGACCCCCACAACGCTGCCGGCGTCATGCAGGACCTGGAGGCGTTTGGCTGCCCGGTTACCCTGATCACGCAGAGCGCCCGAAACCTGAACGACGCCACGGTGGCCGTGCAGCTGCTCACAAAGAGCGGCGCCCTGGAATACGACCCCGGAAACGAGCTGCTAACCTGGTCCATGACAAATGCGGCCATTGTCCGCAATAGTTTCGAGGAGATCAAGGTGGACAAAAAGCCGGGCGCGAAATTTAAGCGCATCGACCCTGTGGACGCCATTATAGACGCCCATGCCCTCATGCTGCTGTCCACCGGCGGCGAGGCTGCGCTGGACGTGGACAACGAGGTGGAAAACTATCTGAAACTCATGGGCTGGAGCTAAAGGAGGAAACAACATGAAACTAAAGGAAAGGGCCAGGGCTGCCTGGGCCGTCCTCACCGAAAAAGGCGCGGCGGACAATGCCGAGGAAATGACGCTCAACCAGCTGCTGAACTTCCTGGGCGTGCATAAGTCTGGCGACGCTGCGGCAATGAGCGAGGCCGTGTACTTTGCCTGCTGCAAGGTGCTGAGCGAGGCCGTGGGCAAGCTGCCCCTGAAAATCCAGCGGGCAACGCCGGGCCAGGGCATTCAGGTAATGCGGGAGCATCCCTATTACAGAATGCTGAACGAGCGGCCGAACCGCTATATGACGGCCAGCACGTTCTGGAGCACCATGGAGCTGTGCCGCAATCATTACGGCAACGCATACGCCTGGATTGACACCCGGGACGCCAAAATGCCGCAGCTGTGGCCCATCGACCCCACCGCGGTGCAGGTCTACTATGACAACGCCCGCCGGCTGGACCAGGTGCCCGACGTTTACTACCGCGTCAACACCCCCCAGGGCGTCCTGGTCCTGGGCTCTGAGGAGGTCCTGCACTTTAAGTCCCACAACACCCTGGACGGCCTGGTGGGTATCAGCGTGCGGGAGCAGCTGGCAAGCACCATCCAGGGCAATGCCAAGGCCCAGGAGTATATCAATAAGCTGTACGAAAACGGCATGACCGCCAAGGCTGTGCTGCAGTACACGGCAAACCTGAAAGACGAGAACGTGCAGGCGCTGACCCGTGGCCTGGAGGCATACGCCAAGGGCGCCATGAAAGATAAGGGCATCGAAAATATTATCCCTGTGCCCTTTGGCGTCACCCTCACGCCCCTAAACCTCAAGCTGGCAGACAGCCAGTTTCTTGAGATCAAGCAGTACACCGCGCTGCAGATCGCGTCCGCCTTTGGCGTCAAGCCGTACCAGGTGGGCGACTACACCAAGAGCAGCTACGCCAGCGCAGAGGCGCAGCAGCTGTCTTTCCTGGTGGACACCCTGCTGTATATCGTAAAGCAGTACGAGGAGGAAATTGGCTACAAGCTGCTGACCGACACCGAGGAGGCCGCCGGCTATCATGTCAAGTTTAACACCGCTGTAATTCTGAGAGCGGACCAGCAGACGCAAATCAATACCCTGTCCGCTGCCGTTTCCAGTTTCCTCATGACCCCCAACGAGGCGCGGGAGCGGCTGGACCTCCCCAGCAAGCCGGGCGGCGACGAGCTGCTGGGCAATGGCGCGAGTATCCCGGTACAGCTGGCCGGTACTCAATACACACAGAATACTGCAGGAAAGGAGGAGGACAAGGCATGGATGATCGCAGCAATCACGGCGGCCGTGAAAGCGGCAATCCCGGCATGATTGAAAAGGCGGCGCACCTGGCGCCCCAGGAGATCACCGAGGCGGAGCTGAAAGCCATTAACAAGTACACCCTGGAGCCCCTGACCGCTGACCAGGTTTTCACCTTTAAGGCGGTACTTTGTGACAACGAGCTGGACCGGGCGCATGAACGGTTTAACCTGAAAGCACTGCAGGACCTCAAAAAGCTGTTTTTGGGAAAAACCATCATCAAGGACCACAAGCACAGCGCGGACAACCAGGTGGCGCGTATTTACGCCACGGAACTGGTGGAAAGCGAAAAGGCAGCCCACGGCGGGGAAAAGTACACCCAGCTGGTGGCCCGGTGCTACATGTTCAAGACCGCCGGCAATGCCGACCTGATTGCAGAAATCAAGGCCGGCATTAAAAAGGAGGGCTCTGTGGGCTGTGCTGTTAATAGCGTTATCTGCAGCATTTGCGGCATGGATAATGCGAAAACGTACTGCGCACACTGGCCGGGCAGGTCCTACGAAAAGGACGGGCACATGCAAATGTGCACCTTTACGCTGGCCGGCGCCCGCGACGCGTACGAATTTTCCCTGGTAGCAGTCCCGGCACAGAGAGCGGCCGGCGTCTCTAAGAGCTACACCGGCGAAACCGCGTACGAGGCCAAGGGCGGCCAGGAGACCCCGCAGCCGGGCGCAACGCCCAGCGACCCCACCGAAAGCGAAAAAGCCGCCGAGCTGGCCCTGCAGGCCGAGCTGGCAGCAATTCGCGCAAAAAACACAAATTACAACTAAGGAGGAAACAACATGAACAAGAGAGCAAGAGAGCTGCAGACCCTGATTACCCAGGAGGCTGCCGCCGCAAAGAGTTTCACCGAGGGCGAGGGCAAGGACATTGCCAAGGCCCAGGAGCACCTGGCAAAGGCTAAGGAGTACCAGGCAGAGCTGGACGTGCTGGTGGAGCTGGACAACGTGAACAAGGGCAACGTGCCCAAGGACCCCGTGCCTGGCGCTGAGAAGAAAGCCAACGGCTTTGACATGATTGCAAAGATGATGCAGCGCAAGTCCCTGACCGAGGTGGAAAAGGCCGCCCTGATCACCGGCACCAACGCCGCCAACGGTGAGACCTACCTGGTGCCCGAGGACGTCAAGGCCGAAATCAACGAGCTGCGCAAGAGCTACGTTTCCGCAAAGTCCCTGGTTACCGTGGAGACCACCGACGCCCTGGCCGGCTCTGTGACCTACGAGAGCGGCACCCCCGCCGGCCTGGCAGCCTTTGACGACGGCGACGCCATTGCCGAGGAAACCGGCGTCAAGTTTGTTCTGAAAAAGTTTACCATCGCATTCATGGGCAAGCTGATTCCCGTTTCCCGCATCCTGCTGGGCGCTGCCAAGGATAACATTATGGGCTACCTGAACCGGTGGTTTGTGCGCAACGCCATCATTTCCGAAAATGCCAAGATTTTCGGCACCCTGAAAGCAGGTTACAACGAGGGCACCCCCAAGGCCGTGGCCGGCTGGAAAGAGCTGAAGCGCTCCATCACCGTGGACCTGGACCCCTCCTGCCTGATCAATGGCGTGATTGCCACCAACCAGAGCGGCTTTGCCTGCCTGGACGCTGAGGAGGACAACGACGGCCGCCCCGTGCTGCAGCCCAACCCCGCAAACCCCACGGAAAAGCTTTTCCAGGGTCTGCGTGTGCATGTTTTCCCTGACGCTCAGCTGCCCAACATTGACGGCACCCATTTCCCCATGATCTACGGCGACACAAAGGCCGGCGCCACTTTCGTGGAGCACCAGAACCTGGAGTTTGCTATCTCTGAGCACTTCATGTTCAACAAGAACCAGAACTGCCTGCGCGTGATCGAGGGCTTTGACGTTATGAGCACCGACACCGCCGCCTACATTTACGGCAGTTTCTCCGCCTCTGCCAACTAAGAACCCCGCCGGGCGGGGCAACCTGCCCGGCAGTTTTTAACCTGAAAGGAGGCGCTGCCCGTGGTTACAATTGACGACGCCCTGGTATATATGGGCATCGACTACCCCGACGAGGTAGCTATCAAAAACGCCACCCGCGCCCTGGCGACCGCTCAAAGAACCCTAAAGGGCGCCGTGGGTGACGACGTGGACGACCTGCTGCCAGGCGACGAGCGGGCCGCGGAAATCGTGCTCATGTGGACCGACGACCTGTACAAGCAGCGCGGCTCTACCTCTGCAAAAGTAACCGGGACTACCCGGCGATTGACTGAGGACATGGTGCTGCAGCTGCAGATGGACCTGCGGCGGCTCAGGGAGGTGGCAGCAAAATGAGCTATATTCCCCTGACCATCCAGAAAATGGACCCGGACACCGAGGAATGGACCGACCACCTGCACCTCCATGCCTCACAGGTGAACAAAGCGCCCGCGACCGAGAGTTTTGGCGCCGGCGCTGACCAGTACCACCCCCGGCTCACTTTTACGGTGCCATGGTGCAGGGCCCTGGAGGACGTGGCGTACAGCACCCAGCTGCACCGCATTGTCTACCGCGGCCGCACCTACAACATAAAGGACTACGACGACTTTATGGAGCAGCACATAGACGTAAAGCTGGTGGGTGAGGCGTATGGCTAACAGCAACCGCGTGACCCTGGAGGACCTGGGCCCCGCCATTGCCAGGGAGCTGACCATTTACGGCAAGGGAGTGCAGGACGGCGTAAACAAGGCCGGCCGCAAGGCTATAAAGGAAATCGTGCGGAAAACAAAAGACACCGCACCATTTGACGCCAATGCGTACCACCAGCATTACGCCGACCAGATCACAAGCAAAACCGAAAAGAGCCGCACCGGCGACGAGACCCACACATGGTATGCAAAAGGCAAGGCCGGCCGTTTAACCCATCTGGTGGTCAAAGGCCACGAGACAAGAGACGGCCGCCGCACCCGTGCAAACTCATTCCTGCAGGACGCCCAGGACGCCGTGCTGCCTGATTACGAGAGAGAAGTGCAGGAGGCTGTAAAAAATGGTAAATGAAATTCTGGCCGCCGTGGGCATCCCTGACCGCGGCAGCCGTTTCGCAAAACCGCCCGCCGGTATCTATGCGGTATGGTTTGACGACATAGAAACCGATGGACCCGACGGCCTGCCGCCCCGCATCTTTACGCACAACGTGTCCCTGGAACTCTACGAGCCCAAAAAGGACGACGAAAAGCGTGCAGCCCTGGAGGCGGAAATGACAGCCCGCGGCCTGAAATGGACCCGGCAGGACCGGCTCTGGCTGGCATCCGAGCAAATGTACCAAACTGTTTACGAATTTACCCACACCGAAAAAAGGAGGACCTAAACAATGGCAAAGCGTGACAAGAAAACCATTACCATCGGCTCCGCGCTGCCCTATATCATGCTCTACACCGACACCGTGCCCACCGTGGACGAAATCTGCGTGGAGGAGAACCTGCTGGGCTATATCAAGGGCGGCGCTGCGCTGGAATACACCGAGGAGACCTACGAGGAAAAGGACGACCTGGGCTACGTTTCCAAGATCATCACCACCAGCGAGGAGGTCCTGCTGAAAATGGGCCTGCTGACCTGGAACGGCACCACCCTGCAGCACCTGATCGACCGCTGCCAGGTTACCGAGGCAGCCGGCAAGCGTACCACCAAAATCGGCGGCGCCGGCAACGCCCAGGGCAAGTATTACGCCGTGTGCCTGCACCACAAGGACCCCGTGGACGGCGACCTGTGGGTGCTGATCGTGGGCCGCAATACCGCGGGCGCAACCCTGACCCTGGCCGCCGACGAGGGCACCCTGATCGAGCCTGAATTCAAGGCCATGGTCCAGGACGACAACGGCACCCTGGTCCAGCTGATCGAGGAAATCCCCGCGGCCTAACACAGCAACGGCAGCGGGCTATATGCAGCCCGCTGCAATTTCTTTTTAGGAGGACGAAACAATGGCCAGAACCCTGGACCTGAACAACGTGCAGCAGTCCTTTATGGACCTGACGCTGCAGGACGACGCCCACACCGTGGTGCACCTGGATATCACCACAGAGGCAAACGTAAACAAGCTGCTGAGCATCGGCCCGGACCTGGAAAAGCTGAAAAGCGGCAACCGGGAGGGCGTAGACATGTGCTACGACCTGGCCGCCCAGATTATCAGCTGTAACCTGGATTATTTCACGGTTACCGGCAAGGAACTGCGCGAAAAGTACCGCATGAATCTGTATACGCTGATCGCATTTTTCTCTGCATACCTGGGCTTTATCAATGAACTGAGCAACCAAAAAAACTAAGGCTCCCGTATTACCCGACAGGAGGTAGTGCGGGAGGGCATCAATACAGCACAAATTCCTGGTGGCGCCGGCTGGTGGCAGAGTATACCGGCCTCAATTTCCTGCAGGTGGGTGAACTGAACTACCTGCAGTATCTGATATGGCGCCGGGACGCATATATACACATGCTAAGCCGCACCGAGGCGGGCCAGGAGTACCTGGACAACGCCTGGCGTATGGAGCAGACCAAGCCCGACCGGGCCGGCCTGCGCAAGAAATTCGGAAAGGAGGGAGCAATCGGTGGCAAGTAATACCATTAAGGGCCTGACCGTCGAAATTGGCGGCGACACCACAAAGCTGAGCAAAGCCATTAAGGACGTGGAGGCCAAAAGCCGCTCCCTGTCCAAAGAACTGGGCGACATAAACAAGCTGCTGAAAATGGACCCCGGCAACGTGGACCTGCTGGCCCAAAAGCAGGAGGTCCTGGCACAGGCTGCAGAGGCCGCTGCCAAAAAGCTGGACACGCTGAAAGAGGCAGAGCGGCAGGTGCAGCAGCAGTTTGAACGCGGCGAGGTCTCCGAGGAGCAGCTGAGAGCGCTGCAGCGTGAGATCGTGGCCACGGAAAACAAAATGAAAGGCTACCAAAAGGCAGCCCAGCAGACTGCTCAGGAAATTGAGCAGCTGGGCGACGGCGCCGGCGAGGCAGGCAAGGAGCTGGGTGACACCGGCGACAAGGCCAAGAAAGCCGGCGACGACGTGGACGACTTTGCCGACGCTGCCGACAAGGCAGAGGGCGCCAGCGACGGCCTGGGCACTACCCTGGCCAATGTGGCAAAGACAGGCTTTGCGGCCGTCGCAGCTGCGTGTGCTGCTGCAATCGCTGGCCTGGTGGCAGCTGCGGAAAGTACACGGGAATACCGCACCGAAATGGGCAAGCTGAACACGGCATTTACTCAGAACGGCCACAGCGCCGAGAATGCCCAGGCGGCATACTCCGAGCTGGTGGGCATCCTGGGCGAAACAGACCAGTCTGTGGAGGCAGCCAACCACCTGGCAAAGCTGACCGAAAACGAGAAAGAGCTGGCCACATGGACCGGCGACATTTTGCCGGGCGTCTTTGCTACCTTTGGCGATTCCCTCCCCATTGAGGGCCTGACAGAGGCAGCCAACGAAACCGCCAAGGTGGGCAAGGTAACCGGCCCCCTGGCCGACGCCCTGAACTGGGCCGGCGTTTCTGAGGACGCATTCAACGAGAGCCTGGCAGCCTGCACCACCGAGCAGGAGCGGCAGGCCCTCATTACCGAGACCCTGGCCGGCCTGTATGGCGAGGCTGCCGCAGCCTACAAGGAAACAAACGCGGAAGTTATCCGCGCAAACCAGGCAAATGACGCCTGGATGCAGTCCCTGGCGGGCATCGGCGGCGCCATTGAGCCCATTATCACCGACATAAAGCTCATGGGTGCCTCCCTGCTGTCTGAGGCCGTGCCGGGCGTCCAGGCCCTGGCAGAGGCATTCCGCGGAATGATGAACGGCGAGGAGGGCGCGGCCGGTAACTTTGCCGCCGCCGTCGGCGGTATGGTCTCCGGGCTGGTGGGCAAGATCACCGAGGCGCTGCCCGGCATTGCCAAGGTGGGCCTGTCCATTATCACCACCCTGGCCACGTCCCTGGCGCAGCAGCTGCCCAAGCTGCTGACCACCGGCGGCCAGATCGTTTTCCAGCTGCTGAATGGTATTGCAACCAACCTGCCGAGCATTGCCCAGGGCGCCCTGAACGCCATAGGCGGCTTTGTGCAGGGCCTGCAGACAAACCTGCCGCTGGTGTTGGCCAAGGGCCGCGAGATTCTCATGAACCTGGCCACCGGCATCCGCGAGAGCCTGCCGGGTCTGATCTCACAGGGGCTGGACACCATCATGAATCTGGCGCAGACCATCTACGACAACGCGCCCACGCTGATCCAGACCGGCTTCGACGTGCTGAGCAATTTGATCTCCGGCATCATGAGCAGCCTGCCGGTCCTGATCTCCAAGGTGCCCACCATCATCAGCACTTTGGCCAATACGATCAACCATAATTTTCCGACCATCCTGAAAAAGGGCGCTGAACTACTTTTACAGGTCGGAAAAGGGCTTATTTCTGCCATTCCTGCCCTAATTTCAAACATTCCTAAGATAATCACGGCAATCGTGGACGTGTGGGAGGCATTCAACTGGCTGCAATTCGGCAAGAAGATTTTTACATTCTTAAAGGACGGCCTCATGTCCATGCTGGGCGCTATCAAGGGCGCCGGCACGAATGTGCATAACGCTATCCAGAATGCAATCAAGTCCCTGCCTGACAAGCTGCTGCAGCTGGGCAAGAACGCCATGGAATTCCTGAAAAATGCCATTACCAACGCCCGCAGCGCCGTGGCAACTGCCGGCGGAAATATCTTGACCGCGGTGGTAAATGCCGTCAAATCCATGCCCAGCAAGCTGCTGAACACCGGCAAGGACGCCATTTCCAAGCTGGCCAGCGCTCTGAGCCCCAGCACCATCAAGACAAAGGCCGCAAGCATTGCAACCGCCGTCCTGGACGCATTCAAGAGCCTGCCCGGCAAAATGGTGAGCATCGGCAAGGAAGTCATAAACGGCGTAATTTCTGGCATCACCGCTATGGTGGGCAAGCTGTACGACAGCATTGCCAACGCCCTGGGCGGCCTGGTGAACAAGGCCAAGAAAGCCCTGGGTATTGCATCCCCGTCCAAAGTCATGGCCAGAGAAGTGGGCCAGCACGTCCCCAGCGGCGTTGCCGTCGGCGTGGAGGGCAACCTGGCCGCGGCCGAAAAATCCATGGTGGATATGGCCGACGATATGGTGGCGGCAGCAAATGCAGAGCTGGCCGGCTCCAGCCTGACCGCTCCTGGCTTTAACGGCCTAAACTTTGAGAGAAACCTGCAGACCCGCACGACGGCCGCGCAGATCGCAGCCGCATCTGCAGACGCTGGCATGCTGTCCAAGCTGGACGCAATCCTGGCAGCCATTGAAAAGGGCCAGGTGCTGACCATCGACAAAAAGCTGCTGGTGGGCGGAACCGCTAACGACTACGACAACACACTGGGCCAGCGCCGTGCGCTGGTAGCAAGGGGGGCGCTGTAATGTACAAAAAAAGAACCGTCCAGCTGGGCGACTATGACACCGCAGCGCATGGCCTCTGGACGCTGGCTGCCTGCAAGTTTCCCGGGCCCGAGGTGGAGCAGAACCTGGTAAACGTCCCCGGACGTTTCCAGGGCCCTCTGGACCTCAGCACGGCTCTGACGGACGGCTGGCCCGTATATGGTGCCAGACCTCTGACCATTACCCTGGAAAGCTCAGAGGGCACCAGGGAGGCCCGAGAGGCCCGCATTTCTGAAATGGTGAACAAGCTGCACGGGCAGCGCGTCAACTTTGTGCTGCCTGATCACCCGCTGCATTACGGCACCGGCCGGCTGAGCGTACAGACCCTGTACAATGACCCGGCCCACGCCTCTGTCCAGGTGACCGGCACCTGTGACCCCTGGCTTTATGCCAAGGCCGAAACCGTGGTGCAGCTGCAGGCATCCACCACGGCGCAAACGGCCCGGCTGCGAAACGCCGGCGCCATGCCCGTGGTGCCCCTGGTGGAGATCACTGCAGCGGCCGGTGCCACCGTGTCCCTGGTTTTTGGGGCATATTCCTGGGCGCTGGCTGCCGGCTCCTACAAGCTGCCCGACCTGGCGCTGCTGCCCGGTGATCATGTTATCACCTACAGCGGCGCCGGCACGGCAAAAATTACCTACAGGGAGGCGGTGCTGAGATGATACTGGCAACTGCTGACGGCCTGACCGTATACGACAGCCGGCTGGGAGACCGTGCCCTGCTGGGGCTGAAAGTCACCACGGCCGTGAATAAGGCCGGCACGGCTGAGATTACCATGGCACCCGAGCACCCGGCATATGACAGCTTTACCATGTACCGCTCTATTGTGGAAATTTCCCGGGACAATGAGCTGCTTTTCCGCGGCCGGCCCCTCTACCCGACCTATGACAACGACAACTGCAAAAAGATCACCTGCGAGGGTGAGCGGTGCTTTTTACGGGACGCAGCCATGCGGCCGTATCTGTACCAGGACACCCCGGCGGCAATCTTTGCGGACCTTGTCAATATTTATAATTCCCAGGTGGAGGCGGCCAAGTCTTTCCAGGTGGGCACCGTTACCGTCACCGACGAAAACGACTATGTGCGCCTGGAAAGCGAAAAGGCCGGCCAGGTGGCGGACGCCATGGACAAGCTGGTGGAGCGCTGCGGCGGCTATATCGTTTTTACCACCAACGACGCCGGCCAGCGTGTTATCAACTGGTATGAAAGCCTGGGCTACCAGAGCAGCCAGGTGATTGAGTTTGGTGTGAACCTCCTGGACTACACCAGGAGCCAGGCCAGCACCGACCTGGCCACGCGCATCATACCCTATGGCGCCAAGAGTGAGGAAACCGGCGAGTATGTGACCATTGAAAGCGTAAACGACGGCCTGGACTTTATCGAGGACGCCGACGCGGTGGCCCTGCGCGGCGTGATCGCGCGGCCGGTGTACTGGGACGACGTGACCCAGCCGGCCAACCTGCTGCGCAAGGCCCAGCAGTACCTGGCCACCAGTAAAATGATCATAACCTCCCTGGAGCTGTCTGCCGTGGACCTGTCTATTTTGGATAAGGACATAGACAGCCTGCGGGTGGGTGATACCATCCAGGTGAGGAGCCGGCCCCACAACGTGGACGACCGTTTCCTGCTGCAGCAGCGCACATACGACCTGCTGGACCCCGCCCAGGACAAGGTGGTGCTGGGCAAGGACCTGGCCACGCTGACCGGCGCCGACGTAGCCGGCGACCGGGACGCCATGAGCGAGCTGCACCGAACTGAGCATATTATACGGGCCGACTACCAGCTGGGCATTGCTAACGCGGTAAAGACTACCCAGGAAACCCTGTTTTCTCTGATACAGCAGACCAGCGACGCCATACGCCTGGAGGTCTCCGAAACCTACGCCACAAACGGCGAGGTGGACAGCAAAATTTCCACCACCATGACCCAGCTGGCTGACAGTTTCAATTTTGAGTTTGAAACCCTGCGGGCCGTGGTGGACGAAAACGACGCCGAGGCCCGGGCCCAGTTTGAAACAATCCGCAATTATATCCGTTTCGTGGACGGCAATATCATTCTGGGCGAGGAGGGCAACGAGCTGACCCTGCGCATTGAAAATGACCGTATCAGTTTTCTGGACGGCGGCGCAGAGGTGGCCTACTTTTCCAACCAAATGCTTTACGTCCTGGACGGGCATTTCCTGCACTCCCTGCAGGTGGGCAAATTCGCATTTTTACCCCGTGAAAACGGCAATCTTTCCCTTGTAAAGGTGGGTGATTAAATGGCAACCAGCGGCAGCTTTAATACAACCGCGTACAATGCGGACGACGGCACCCGTTATCTGACATTTGCCTGGGAGGAAACCAGCCAAAATATTGCGGCCAACACCACGACAATTTCCTGGACGCTGAAAGCTGGCGGCACGTCCACGCAGTCGATTAACGGCCGAAACATAAAGCTGATCATTGACGGCGTTACCGTTTATACCTTTGGTGGCGGCGCCGGCAGCTACAAGAACCTGGACCAGGGCACCAAGGTGGCCAGCGGCACCTATACCTTTACGCACAAGGCAGACGGCACCCGGACCTTTGCAGCATCTGCAGAGGCTGGTATTTACGTCTGGGCCGTGAATTGCACCGGCTCCAAAACGTTTACCCTGGACACCATCCCCAGGGCTACCACGCCCACCGTGTCCGCGTCCAGCGTGGACATGGGCAGCGCGGTGACGATCTCCATGCCCCGGGCCAGCTCTGCATTTACCCACGACCTGGCGTACAGTTTCGCCGGCGCGGGCTATGTGAGCATTGCCACCGGCGTGGGCACGTCCTACAGCTGGACCACGCCCGACCTGGCCAGCAAAATACCGAACGCCACCAGCGGCACGCTGACCATACGTTGCATCACGAAAAACGGCAGCACCACCATAGGCACAAAAACGGTCACCATGACCCTAAAGGTGCCCACGTCCGTGGTGCCTACCATTTCCGCGGTGGCAACGACTGAGGCCACCAGCGGCCTGGCCGCACAGTTTGGCGCATTTGTCAAGGGCAAGTCCAAGATCAAGGCCACCATTACCGCAGCCGGCGCCAAGGGCTCCACAATTAAGTCCTACAGCACGACGTTTAACGGCAAGACCTACACCGGCAGCAGCTGGACCTCTGGCCTGGTGACTGCCAGCGGCTCCCTGAGCCTGGTTACAACTGTAACGGATTCCCGCGGCCGCACGGCGAAAAAGACCACCACCATTACGGTGCTGGACTATTCCGCCCCGAAAATCTACACGCTGCAGGTGCACCGTGTGAATGAGCGGGGCGACGCTGACCAGGACGGCGTGTTTATGATGGTGAACAAGTCGTACAGCGTGGACCCGATCAACGGCAAAAACACCGCCAATATGCTGCTGGAGTATAAAGTCTCTACGGCTGCAACGTGGGAAACGCTGGAGACCGGCACCGCCCTGGAGGGGTCGCCGCCGTTTGTTCCCGATATGGAGTTTTCCGTGGACTTCCAGTACGACGTGCGGCTGACCGTTACCGACTGGTTTGGCGCCAGTACCTCCTACAACGCCCGGCTGCAGTCTGGCGCCGTTATACTGGACATAGGCGCCGACGGCAAAAGCCTGGGCCTGTTTACGGTGGCCACCCGCGAGGGCGTGGACTTTGGCGCCTCCGCAAAGGGCGCCGTGCTGGGCCTGTGGGAGGCAACTGCCAACATACCCGAAAACGGCGACTTTAACGACTACACCCAGCCGGGCGTGTACGGCGTGGCCGGCAATGCGGTAATGGAAACCCTGAAAAACCGACCCATTGACAAGGCCGGCACGCTGCGCGTGTCCTCTGGCCTGGGCGTCAAAAAGGTATCCGGTGCCTGGGCTTATATTATCCAGGAGTTTCACTGCTACGACAACAGCCACGCCATATACCGGCGGCATTTACATTCTAACGGTGAGGGCGTATTTTCTGCGGGAGCGTGGCGGGCTATCACGTTCAGGGGCCAGAAAGTGCTCTGGGAGGGCGGCAGGTACATGACCGCCGGCCACACGGCTGAGCTGAGCGAGCCGGTGAGCCTCCAGGACAACGGCATAGTGCTGGTGTTTAGCACCTATTCAAACGGCGCCCCGGTGGATTCAAATTTTCAGCACTTTTTTGTGCCTAAAAAGTTTGTTGAGATCATGAACGGCTATGGCTGCACGTTCCAAATGAATACCGTAAATTTCAATTATGTGGCGGCTAAATATCTTTATATCCACGACGACTACATAACAGGAAACGAAAGCAACAACCTCAGCGGCACCGCAACCTCTGGCATTGTGTTTAATAATGCCATGTATGTGCTGCGGTATGTGCTGGGCGTGTAATTCCGAAAGGAGGAGAAAAACGTGCCTAATATCAAGATCACGGTGGCGGGTAAAATCGCCACCAACACCACCCCCGGCGAGGTGATCGTGTGCGGCAATTCCGACTATACGGTGACCTTTGACCTGGACGCAGAATGGGCCGCAGAGCCAAAGCGCACGGCCCGCTTTGTCTTTTACAAGGACGGCCTGCGGCTTTATAAGGACGCAGAATTCACCGGCAACACGGTCACCGCGCCGGTGCTGTCTGGCATCGACTATGTGGAGGTAGGCGTTTACGCCGGCGACCTGCGCACGACCACCCCGGCCCGGGTGCTCTGCGACCGCTCCATTTTGTGCGGCGACCCCATGGCGGTGCCTCCCAGCAAAGCGGAGCAGCTGCAGGCGCAGATCGGTGACCTGAGCCAGCTGCAGACCGTGGCCAAGAACAATCTGGTGGACGCCATCAACGAGGCCGCAAAGACCGGCGGCACCGGCAGCGGGTCCGGGGAAAATTCCAGCGGCGGAAATAGTGCGGATTCCGGGCAGAATCCGTCCCAGAGTGGTGGTCTTAGTACTAAGGCAATCAACCTGCTCATCACCATTCTGCGCAATGGTGTGTATAACACGAATCAGAGCGCAAATATCACCGCTTTGGAAACTGCGCTGAAAGAATCCGGTGGCAGTTCTGGCGGCTCTGGTGATAGCGGTGGAACCGAAACCCCGGACGAACCCGAAAATCCCGAAGTTACCCTGTCCAGTATTTCCGCAACCTATTCTGGCGGCGATGTTCCCGCTGGCACTTCCGTCCTTGCGCTGTCTGGTATTGTGGTGATTGCCCATTATTCCGATGGTAGCGCCAAGGCCGTGGAGGACTACGAACTGTCCGGTGAGATTGGCGAAGGTAGCAACACCGTGACCGTCACATATAGTGGCATGACTGCAACGTTTACCGTAACTGGTACAGTCGAATCTCTTGGTTACACATGGTCCTCTGGATATTTCACAACGAATGGCGGTATCGGCGCAAGCTCAGGAATGTATTGCGAAGAATACTTCCCTGCTGTCCCCGGTGAAAGTGTCTATATTTACAGCGCTGACCCTACATGGCCCTTTACGGAAGGCTTTGCCTGTTTCTATGATTCTGAAAAGAATTTCATTGCGAGAGGCTCCAAAATCATTTCGTTTGTTGCGTGCCCTGAGTACGAAGGAGCCATTGTTCATCTTGGCACGGCTCCTGACAATGCGGCGTTTTTTAGAGCTTGCGCAACTGGTGTCAGCGGATATGAGAACAGCATCACCATCTGCAATTATACTGAACTCCCGAAGCCTTATATTGCACTTGAGGATGCAACATGGCAGGCGGGCTACATCAACAATTCGGGCAATTTCCAGACTTATCCCAGCGGACGTTGGGCAAGTAGTATGGTCAGTGTGGAACCGGGTGCAACGTATCGGTTCGGCAATAGCAACCCGAGCTGTAACCTTACGACATTCTATATCGGATTGTACAAAACGGTTACCGGTGGAACTGTGTCTGTGGTAGGAACCGCAGAGTTTACCGTACCTGAGAATGTTCGTTATGTGCGTTTGGCTGCAAAAACCATGAACGAAAGTGACTGCGCAACGGCAACCCTTGAGAAGATTTCCTGACAGGAGGTGAGAAAATGGCTTTTTATGATGGAAGCGGACGATTTATAAAAATCGTTCCGAGTGAACAGGAAAAGAAACTGATTAACAGGCTTGTGGGCTATGAGATTCCCGGGTGGTCTGAATTGAACGCAGATTTTGCCAACGTCCTGCGGAATACGGTTACTGCGTGGATGACCGAGCATGGGGGGAGTCCCAAGAAAATCCCCTTGTTTGTGTCCACTGACCACCATGGCACTCAGCTTGGGAATAATGGCCCGATGCTGTTTGAACTGGTAGGTGACATTATCAACTGGGATAATGTGAGCGCCGCAGCCAATCTGGGCGATACTACGGAAGGATTAAAACCCTACTATCTGGACATTTTCGCCAAGATTCCCCCGGAGAAACAGATTAATGTGTGGGGCAACCATGAGGCATGGGGAGCATATGATTTCAACTCCACCGAGCCGTTCGACAACGCAAAAGTTTCTTCTGAGTACAGTGTTTATTATCCTTGCGGCAGAACGCATGGTTATGACAGATTTGGAAACCGGGTCATTAAGGATGCTGTATTCAAGGTCAAGTATCTGGTGATTTCCTGCTTTGAATATTTGAATCTGGACAATGAGAATGCACACCAGTATAACCGAATCGGCACAGAGGCCATGGACTTCATCATTTCCAACATGGAAGAAAACGACGGCTACAAGCTGGTCATTCTGTCCCATGTTCCGCTGTTATATGGCAGCTGGCGCATTACTGGCTGTCCGTATGACGCAACACTCGCAGGAATTGATTCCGATCCGTTCTTTGCCGCCCGAAAAACTGGTGGTTCTGGCACTATCGTCGATTCTGACGGTGTGGAGCATATCTACGATTTTTCCGGCTGTGCGGAGGATTCTCCCTTTATCTGCGCTATCAACGGTCATGTGCATACGGACGGTCATGCGTATATCAACGACGACGTTCTGTGCGTGAGCCTTGACAGGTATTACCCCAATGATATCGTGCATTTCCTGCTGATTGATTTGGAGAACAACCAGATTAACGTCTGGAAGGTGGACAATACACCGCAGGCACAGAACTACCAGATTCCGCTGACCAAGCCTGCGGAGTAAGTTCGCATCCACAATCCTATGCTAAAGCCCCGCCCGGGTGGCGGGGCAACACCAAAGGAGGGCAACACCATGAAAAACGTAAAAGCTGGACATGCAAAGCCCATCGTGTGCCTGGACGCTGGCCATTATGGCAAATACAACCGCAGCCCGGTGGTGCCGGCCTATTATGAGAGCGTCATGAACTGGGCGCTGCATAACTACCTGGCCAGAGAGCTGGAGGCCCGCGGCATCCAGGTCAAGAAAACCCGCACGACCCAGGCCAAGGACCTGGAGCTGAACGCCCGCGGCAAAGCCTCCGCCGGCTGTGACCTGTTTATCTCCATTCACTCCAATGCCTGCGACACCGAGAGCGTGGACCGCCCCGTGGCCATTTACCTGGTGGACGACAACTGCGGCGCCATTGACGAGCAGAGCCGCCAGGTGGCCGCGCTGCTGGCTGAGACCGTGCGGGAGATCATGCAGACCAATGACCCGGCCAAAACCTACAGCAAGCTGGCCAGCGGCGACCGTGACGGCGACGGCAAGAAAAACGACGACTATTACGGCGTGCTGTACGGCTGCCACCAAGTGGGCACCGCCGGCATTATCCTGGAGCACTCATTCCACACCAACACCCGCGCAGCCAAGTGGCTCATGCAGGACGCAAACCTGCAGGCCCTGGCAAAGGCAGAGGCTGCCACGATTGCCGCATGGTTTGACCTGGACCACGCCGGCAGCGAAAAGCCCGCAGAGCCCGCGCCAGCGCCTGAGAAAGCGCCCGTAAAACTGGACCCGGCCAAGAGTTTCCACAAATACAAGGCCGGCGTCTACAAGGTGCAGAGCTCTGACGGCTGCCTGAACCTCCGCGCCGGTGCTGCTGCCGATAAGCAGCTGATTGAGACCATGGCCAACGGCACAAAGGTGCGCTGCTATGGTTACTATACCGACGCCTGGCTGTATGTGGTGAGCGCATCCGGGAAAGCCGGTTTCTGCCATAGCGCATACCTGAAAAAGCAGTAAAGGAGGAGAGACCAATGGAGCAAGCAATGGCCACATTATCCCCCGGCCAGCTTTTCCTGGCGTTCTGTGGCGTCCTGCTGGCTGTGGCCGGCTTTGTCGTCACGGTGGGCAACGCCGTGGAGAAAATCGCCAAAGTATGGAAAGCCGCAAAGGCCCCCAACGTAACCCAGGACAGCCGCCTGGACGAGCTGGAGAAATGGAGGAAAACCGTGGACACAGCCCTGGCCCGTGACCTGGCGCGTTTCGAGGCACAGGACGAAAGCGAGCGCGTGACCCAGCGGGCCCTGCTGGCCCTGCTGGACCACGGCATAGACGGCAATAACATCGAACAAATGAAGCGGGCCAAAGAGGTGCTGCAAAACCACCTCATTGAGCGATAAACCCAAAGGAGGAAAACATCATGGAGTTTATTCTGGAAATCCTGAACACCTACGGCATGGAGATCGTGGGCGCCATTTTCACCGCCCTGGCCGGCGTCCTGGGCATGGTAGCCTCCAAGCTGGCCACCAAGTACGTCAATACCAAGATCAAGCGCCAGATCGCCCGCACCGTCGTGCGCGGCATCGAGCAGGCATACATGACCCTGGACGGCCCCGCAAAGCTGGACAAGGGCCTGAAAGCCCTGGCCGACATGCTGCAGGCGGAGAGCATCACCGTCACCGACCTGGAGCTGCGCATGCTGCTGGAGGACGCCCTGGGCGAGTTTAACGACGTTTTCAACTACGAGGTCATGGAGGGCTTTGCCGTCGAGGACCTGGACGACGACCAGCTGCGCCAGTTTCTGCAGATGAATGGCTTTGCATACACTGCGGGCATGACCCGCGAGGAAATGCTGGCCGCCCTGGGCGAAGAACCCGAGGCCGGTTTTCTGATTTAACGCACACAGCAGGCGCAAATATGATCGTTACGGCCACCGGCCGGCGCCAATAGAATCAATAACGCACATAAATGATTACATAGCATAAGAAAGCCCCGACCATAATGCCAACCCCGGCAAAATGGCCGGGGCTTTTTGTGCGCTTTGCGATATACCACAAACGGTATAAAACTACACAAAACAAGGCCCGAAACTTTGTACATTCTGCGAATTGTAAATTATACCATAAATGGTATAATAGACCCATACAGAACGACACCCCACCACACAACACCAGGAGGAAACAACATGAAAAAGCATTTTTACAAGCCCTGCAAGGTGATCGTAGAACGGTACAGCCGCTGCAAGTATTTCCACCCCGAGGACGGCGAGCGCATCACCTACGAAAACGTGGAGGCATTCGAGGTGGTCCACGGCGAGGCAGCTGCCCAGCTGGAGGCCGAAATGGATGGCACCACCCTGGACGACTTCAACGAATACCTGGTGCTGTATTTCACCAACGGCGAAACCGCAACATTCCGCAACTCCTACGCAGACCTTTTCAAATTCTAACCACCAGGGCCGGCAACCCCGGCCCGCCAATCAAAAGGAGCACGACATGAAAAAAAGACAATGGTTTATATTCCAGGTTTTCGACGGCGGCCAGGACCTGCTGGACCAGCCTATATGGCACTGGGAGGTCACCCTCCAGTACCACACAAAGGCGGAGGTATTCAAGACATACAACCGCTACAGAGGCCACCGAAAAGTTAGAGAAGTTTTCACCCTGCGGCAGTTTGTGGAGGCCGTCGGCATCAAGACCGCCCAGCGAGTGCTGGAGGACAACCGGGGCCGCATCCTGGCCGACAAGGAAAGATATTCCGAACAATAAACACCAGGGCCGGCAACCCCGGCCCACACATAGAAAGGAGCACAACATGGCAAGTATCAGAAATGCAGCACAGTGGGTCCTGGACGATTGCCGGGACGGCATCGGCTGGGTAGCAATCTGGAAAGAGGGCCGCAGCTGGGAAAGCGAGCGCATTTACGGCGTAGACTTTGACGCGCCTACCTACACCGCAACGATTGACGACGCCGACGAGCTGGAGCGGCTGCAGGCTATCCTGGCCATTGACCCCCATGCAATCATTGTAAACAGCTATTACCACAACCTGGGCGATACCGAGTGCATGACCCGCGACACCCTGGCCGACGCCCTCCGCTGGCAGTACGAACTGCAGAACGCCACCGTGGCCAACTTCCTGGAGAATATTGTGCAGGATGCACAGGAGCCCGCCGACCATGAGGAGCAGATCGCAGCTGCAGACCTGGGCAACATGCCCAAAAACGACGAGGAGGACGAGGACGAGCGGGTGGCCGCATGGGGCCGCCAGGAGCGCAGCGTCACCCTGACAAATGACCAGTGGAACCGCCTGGTTTGCTACCTGCATATGAGCACCAAGTACCGAGAGGGAGAACGGGACGCATGGCAGGAACTGGCCCAGGAGAAGAACCCGGACGGCACCCCGGTATTTAAGAACGCGGCCAAAAATGCAGCATACTGGCAGGAGGCCATTGACGACCTGGCCGCCATGCTGCCCAAGCTGGACGGGCTGGGGGCGTAACTATGGAAAAGAACCACAGACAGCGATTGATCGAGGAGGGGCTGTACGAGCCCCTCACACCCAACGATATTGCAGAGCGCAAAGAGCTGCTGGAGCGCCGGGCCCGTGGCGAGAAAATCCAGGACCCGCCCATATACTGCGTGTACCGCGCTGACGACCCCTGGACCCATATCGACACCAGCCTGGGCAAGAAATGCCAGGACGCGGAACTGATCGCGGACCACCTGCGGGGCTATGAGGCGCAAAGCCTGTGCAGCCGGCTTTGCATTTACGACAAGCAGCAGCCGCCCAGGACCCGTCCCTGGCTGCCTCCGCTGGATATGTACCGCATTTCAAAAATGGACGACTGGGACGCCTGGGAGGCCCAGCACGCCCAGCTCAGAATGGAGGTGTAACAGTATGGACGTAGAGGAGATCATGGAGCAGGTTTGCGACCGCTGCCATTATCCGTATATCATTGACGACCAGGAGCAGCTGGACGAACGCTGCGAGGCGTGCCCCATTGAGGCCATGCTGAAACAGCTGGCAAATAAGGAGGAGTAAACCATGGGAGAGAAACTGAAACAGGCCCGGCAGCGTGCCGGCATGACCCAGGCGCAGCTGGCTGAGGCCATAGGCTGCAAACAGAAAGACGTGAGCCGCTGGGAGGCCGGCCTGATCGAGCCCGGCGTGCTGACCGTCAAGAAAATGGCCCAGGCCCTGGGCTGCAGCATGGACGACCTGGTGTAATGCTAAGAAAAAAATATGCAAAGGAATTTTACTTATTTTCTGCCGGCTGTGCTGTAATTAAAGCAAAGTTAAAATAATACGCAAAAAGGGCACCCGGGCGGCGGGTGCCTTTTATCATATTTCCGCCAGGCTGTCAACGTGGCCAGAAAGCCCGCAGCGGCGCCGTTTGTGGCGGTATTGACAATCAGCGGAAAGTGTGGTATATAGACGGTGGTGCAATTGTTCAGCCCGTCGGCCGTGGGAACCCACGCCAGAAAACCAAAGAGGCCACCCCAGGCGGGCGGCCTCTTTTTAACTTGTTACGCCCTGGAGGTAAAAACAATGGTAAACTATCAGTATACGAAAAAGAGGGGCGCCGGCGTGGGCGCTCCCTCTATCACATTTTTGTCTATCTGTCAACCAGGCCCAGCAAAGCCAGGCGTGGCGGGCGTTTCACGATATGCAGCGCATGAGCGTGCAGACGAACCTGCACACCCATGGTCTGCATAAAATGCGCGGCAGTTTACAACCGCAGCGAGATATGCAGCTCAAAGGGGCTGACCTCACCACCGCGCAGACGTTTCCTGTTTTCTCTATCACTGGGCACGCTGGAAAATTCGACGCGCTCCACGATTGCCTTTACCACTCTGTTTTTCTCCTCTATGGTGGCGGCATCATCCCGCAGAATATCAATAGCAGCCTTTAAGGCCACGACCCGCTCTGCGTAGTCCACGGACTGCGGCAGGGCGCTTTTTGCTTTGTAGATCGCTGCCTGGCATTCCTCCATTTTTTCGCGCAGCGCTTTGTTGCGGCGCTCAAAAACGTCCTGCGGGTAATTTGGATTAGTTTCAAGCAGATCATACTGCCGCTCCTCCTGGGCCCTGTATTCCTCCATTTGTTTCTCCAGTTTGACCAGGAGGCGCTGCTGTATCTTCCTGGCGTCGCCGTCGCCGTTTGTGACCTTTAGCTCCAGCGCCGGCAGCTCTGCCTCCTCCAGGGAAACCACCAGGGCGTCCACCAGGGCGCCGGCCTTTACGGATTTATAGCACGGCGGCCTCTGTTTGCATGTGTATCGGTCCTCTGCATGTTTGTACGGGTGCAGGGCCATGACCTGCCCGCAGCCTTTGCAAAACAGCACGCTGGCCAGCGGATTCTTTAAGTGGGTAAATTGATTTATGCGCGGATTTTGCGCCACGCGCTCCTGGGCAGCCTCCCACAGGGCCCGGTCTACGATTGCCGTGTGTTTACCCTCTGCTATGATAACGTCCTCCACAGGCTGCGCCAGGCGCCTCTTGACAATTTTGCCGTTTTCAAGTACCTGGGTAAATTTCTTTTGATTAAATGCCACATAGCCGGCATAGTGCGGATTGCGCAGCATCACGCGCACGCTGTCCTTTTTCCATTTGTCAATGCGGGCCGGTTTTATGCCCAGCTCATTGAGGCGGCAAGCTATCTGGTAAGGCGTGGCCCCGTCGTTCACATACATGTCATACGCGAGCTGCACGGCCGGCGCCTGGTCCTCGTTTATTTCCAGCGTGTGGTCCTTGCCTATTTTTATTTTGTTATAACCATATGGCGGGTGGTTACCGATAAAGCAGCCGCGCTTTACAGCCGCAATCCGACCCCGGAAAAGTATTTCCTTTGTGTATTCCAGGAATTCGCTGGAGCGCAGCAATTCGTCTTTGAAGAATTTGCGCTCCATTTTGTTTTCCAGGTCATAGGTCATATACGGCGTGGCGACGACGCTATGGGAAAAGCGGAAACTGTCAATTATTTTGGAGCAGTCGGCCAGATCACCGCGGGAGAGCCGGCTGGGCTCCATGACAATGACGCCGGCCACGGCCGGGTCCTCTATGCGGGCCAGCACTTTCTTTATTTCCTCCCGGGCGTCGATACTTTCACCGCTGACAATTTCCCGGTATATATTTTCCTCTGGAATTGTACAGCCCAGCTCCCGCTCTGCCCACTCCTGCAGCTGCGTCTCATGTTTGGCCAGGACCTCCTCCACCGTTTCGTTTGGGTCATCCTGCCGTGATTTACGCAAGTAAAGCAACCATATTTTGTATCGTGATTCATTGCCCAGCTTTTCACTGAGTGTCATAAAAAATCATCCCCTTGTTTTCGTCTTTTTTCGCTGTGCTGCTGTGTTACATTAAAGTGGCAACATTTACATGTGGCGCCAGATAATTTCCTGACTGTATAATGTTTTCAGAAAGTTAAAAAACAGAACACACGTTCTGGCCGCCCCGGAATTTATGAAGTGAGGTCATTGCCATGGAAGAAACACTAAAAACCAAGCTGCACCAATACATAGAAAGGCTGGACCTGAGCCAGCTACATATTGCAATCGGATTTTTCAAAACTCTTTTCGGCTTTGACGACTGACGCGCCCGCGTCAGTCTTTTTTTGTTTTGTAGACATTGACGCAATGACCAGCCGCACCGCGTAACGGTCCGCCTCACTCAGCTGCATGTATTCCCGGGCCATTTCCAGGGCGTCCTGGTCCATGATCACCTGGGCCGCCAGGGCGCCCATGTCCTGCAGCTCCTCCGCCGGCTTTTCGTCCCATCCCATCAAATGCCCAGGCGTTACGCCAAGCGCATCGGCAAAGGCGGCGATTTTCTTCTGTGGCAGGTCCCTGATACCCAGCTCTATTTTGTTTATGGCCGACTTTGTTTTATAGCCGACACGGCTTGCCAGCTCCTCCTGGGTAATTCCTGCCCGTTTCCTGGCCGCTGCTATGTTCTTTCCTACGTTTGCCATATTTTCACCTCCTGGCTGTATCATAGCACTGGGTAGCCGTTGTGTCAATTTTTTACGCATTTTTCAGAAAAAAAGGTTGACAAAGTGGCCACGCGATATTATATTGAAATAGCAAGCGGTAGCCAAAACGGCTACCAAAGAAAAACCCAAGAAAGGAGGCATTTACATGACCAACACCAGCCTGCTGGAGCTGCGCATCCAGAAATCTGGCCTCAAAAAAAGCTATATTGCAAAAGAATTAGGCATTACGCTGAGAACGCTGGCCAATAAGATTGCAAACCGCTGCGAATTTAAGGCAAGCGAAATCGACAAGCTGTGCAAACTGCTGGGCATTACTGACCCCGCAGAAAAGGAGGCTATTTTTTTTGCTACAAAAGTAGCCTAAACGGCTACCGAGGAGGGAACCATGGAGAACTGGACACCGGCACCAGACCGGCCCGGCTACCGCCGCAAGATCATCCAGAGAGGCCCGGCCACCATCATCATTGACCGGCCAGAGCTGGACGACGCTGCCGCAGCCAAGGCCCAGGAAAAGACCCGCGCGGAGCTGGAGGGCGCCATGCGGAGCTATCACAGACGAACGGCCCAACGTGCGGCCGTGCGACCGGCATAAAAGTCGGCCGCAAAATACCAGGACATTCAGAAAGGCGGAAACGGTATGACATACCAATACCAGGGAACTGTAACCCGTTATCAATTCCAGACCTACAGCGCACCCAAACCCCGGAAGAAAAACAGAAAGCTGGCCCGGCTGCTGACCACCAGAAAGCTGCTACATTTTATCGGTTTTCTGTCTTTTTGGGCCACCACGCTGGCCATTACATATTTGTGCATGCTGGTCACCCTGGCCGCGTTTGTCTGGCTGTCCTGAACCAAAGGAGGCGACACTGTGCGAGATATCAACGTGGGCGCATTAATTCGCCTTAAAGGGGCCCGGCCCCATTTGACTGCCCAGCAATACAGGACCCTGCGGGGCCAGGTGCTGGCAGGCGACCCGGACGGCGCCATGCGAGGGCTGCGCAAGCTGCTCCTGCTGCAGGGCTCCAACGCCGTGAAAAAGTAAAATCAATGTTTCACGGGCAACGTTAAACACAAAAAACAATGTTTCACGGAAAACAACTGACAAAGGAGCGAAACCAATGCCAGAAAATACGACAACCCAACATGTGACCATCCCGGTGGATGAATACGCATACCTGCAAAAGCTGGAGGTGCTGCTGGATATTCTCCTGGGTGACGGTGATTACAGCACGTTTCGGAACGTGGCCGCTGTGCGGCAGAATATCCGGGAAATGAAACATGCCCGAAAGGTGGCGGGTGAGGAATGAGCCAGCAGCTGCTAACCATTGCCGGCGACATATCAGAAAAGCGTCTCATTGTCAAGGGACGCCTGCCCGGCCTGAATGAGTACACCAAAGCCTGCAGGACCAACCCCCATACAGGCAACGAAATGAAACGCCAGGCCCAGGACATGGTCATGTGGTACATACTGCAGCAAATGCGTGGCCACCGTTTCACAAAGCCGGTTTTTATCCTGTTTTCATTCTATGAGCAGGACCGCCGGCGAGATCGTGACAACATAAGCAGCTTTGCCCGCAAGGTAATCCAGGACGCCCTGGTGAAATGCGGCAACCTGCAGGACGACGGCTGGGACTATGTGACCGGCTACATGGACCGCTTTTATGTGGACAAAGAAAACCCGCGCATTGTCGTGGAATTTATCGAGCAGGAGGTGGTGGCGAAATGCAACAAGCAACCCGCCAGGAAATCAAAGAAATAAAGGCGACCGTGCGGCAGGTGCTGCATGATCACCCGCCCACCAGGGCCGACGACAACGCCCTGTTTTATCACGTTTGCAAACGGCACGCGCAGCAGATCGGTGTGGACCTCCACACGCTGCACTTTTCCACCGTATTCCTGGGCAACCCTCTGAAATTCCCGAAATACGAGAGCGTCGTGCGACTGCGCCGCATGGAGCAGCGGGCCAACCCTGACCTGCTGGACCCGGTGGCGGCTGCCAACCGTGCCAAAAAGGAGCGGGACATGGTGGAGCTGGCCAGAAATGGAGGGCTGCTGCAGTGATCAACCCGCAGAACTTTTACACCGTCCAGGGCTGGATGCTGGCAGACCTGGGCCTAAAGGGCAACGCCCTGGCCGCCTATGCTATTATCTATGGCTTTTCTCAGGACGGGAAAAGCGAGTTTACCGGCTCTGCCAACTACCTGGCCGAATGGATGGGCTGCAGCCGCAGCACAGTCATGGAGACCCTGAAAAAGCTGGTAGAAAAGGGGCTGCTGGTAAAGCGCAATATAATCCAGGACGGCGTCCTGTTTTGCGCATACAAGGCAAACCCGCGACCCTGTCCGAAAACTGGACAGGGGGTGTCTGAAAACCAGACCGGGACCTGTCCGAAAACTGGACAGGGGGTGTCCGAAAATCAGACAGGGGGTAGTCCGAAACTCGGACACAATAATATAGCTGATAATATAGCGATAAATAATATTAAATATATTGTCGAGTATCTGAACCGAAAAGCCGGCACCAAATACAAGCCCACCAGCAAGGAAACGCAAAAGCACATAAACGCCCGCCTGGCGGAGGGCTACACGGTGGCCGACTTTGTGCAGGTGATCGACAAAAAGTGCGCAGCCTGGAAAGGCGACCCCAAAATGGAGGAGTACCTGCGGCCCTCCACATTGTTCGGCACGAAATTCGAGAGCTACCTGAACGCCCCTGCAGCTGCTCAGCAGCCCCGGCCCGCCGGCCGTGGCTATGGTGCACCGGCTGCCAACGTGGGCCCGAACGGCATTGCAATCGACCCGAGCAAAAACGACCTGGACGGCATTCTGTAGAGGAGGAGACCCCATGAAACGGAAAAAGTATATCAAGCTGCTAATGAGCGCCGGCATGGCAAGGAACGACGCACAGGAATGCGCGGCCCTGTCCAGAAACTCCTGCCGGCCGTACTATCTGACCGCCGGCGACCTGCTGAACCACCACCGCGAAAAATTCAAAGTGCGCGGCCTGGTGGGCCTGCAGCCCGTGCGCCTAACCATCATTCACGGATTCAAAACCCCGGTGTACAACCTGCTGATAGATGGATTTTACAACCGGGCGGCCTGGGCCGTTATGCGCGAAAGAGGTGGCAAGGCATGACCCGTAAAAAGTTTGTAAAGCAAATCATGGCCCTGGGCTATCAGAGAAACGCCGCGGAGGCAATGGCCATGTATGCACGCTGGACCGGCTGCACATATGAGGACTACCTGCGCGACGAAATCAACCGACAAAATTTTGCCCTGGCCCTGACGAACATAAAGACCATGCTGGTGGAATGTATGAGACCCGTGTGCGAGGCAGCAACGGCAACCATTGAGTGGCTGCGCGAGACCTTTGCGGCCGTCGACCTGAGCAATGTAACCACCATGCTGGACTGGGCGAAGGAAAACGCCCCGCAGATCGTTGAGCGGCACGCGGACGACGCCCTGGACGCCCTGACGTATTCGTGCGGCATCGACCTGGCACACGGCCCGGACATGGCCGCGGGAGGTGGCGGCAATGACTGACCAGGAGCTGCTGGCCGCCCAGCGCCGGCTGCAGAAACAGCACGGCGTAACACCGCCGGCCCCAGCGTCAAACGCTGCCGCGGTGGCGGAGGGTATGCTGGCCATGGTGGCGGCAAAGGCTGAGGCCGGCGCCGAAACGGAAACCGAGTACCTGGACGAGGACACCGGCCTGCTGCGCTGCCGCATCTGTGGCGGAAAGCGCCAGACGGTAATAACCCCGCCCTTTGAGGGCGCCAAGCCCCGCACGGTCCGCTGCTGGTGCAACTGCCCGACGGCCCAGGACCTGGCCAAGGAAAAGGAACGCCAGATCAAAATGGAAACGGCCCGCCTGGTATGTTTCCAGGGCGTCGAGGAAATGCGCAGCTGCACCTTTGACAAGGACGACGGCAAAGGAGACCAGCAGCTGATCACCGCCGCCCGGCTCTATGCCGAAAATTTCAAGGACCACCTGCGGGACGGCATGGGCCTGCTGTATTACGGCCCGGTGGGCACCGGCAAGACATTCCTGGCCGCCTGCATTGCAAACGCTGTCCTGGCCCAGGGCTACCGGGTCCGCATGACCAACTTTGCAAGGGTGGCGGACGAAATCTGGACGGCAGACGACAAGGCGGGATATATTGCGGACCTGTGCCGTTATGACCTGCTCATGCTGGACGACCTGGGAGCGGAGCGCAAAAGCGAGTACATGCAGGAAATGGTGTACAAGATCGTAAACGCCCGCTATGTGGCCGGCGCCCCGGTGATCGTAACCACCAACCTGACCACGGACGAGCTGACCAAAACGGCCGATATTGGCTACGCGAGAACATACGACCGACTGCTGGAGAAGTGCCTGCTCATCAAGGTGGACGGCCGCAGCCGCCGCAGAGCCGGCGCCGCTGACGCCTGGGGCAATATGCGCCGGCAGCTGGGAATGGAGGTGTAAACGTGACAGAAAAGGAAATACAGAAAATTGTGCGTGATACCGTGACGGCCACGGTGCTGCAGCTGAAAGCGGCGGGCATGCTGCAGCCTGCCACCGCAAAAACCGCCGTACAGAAAACCGAGGAGCTGCTGAGGCAGTACCCGCAGCTGAGAAACAGCAGCGAGCCCTATGCGCTGCGCGTGGTGGCGGAAATCGACGCCCTGCTGGCCGCTGCGGAAAATGAGCCCTATGTGGACGTTATCCGCCTGTATTACTTTGGCGGCCTGACAAACGAGGGCTGCGCAAATACCCTCTGCTGTGACGAAAGGACCTGCCGGCGCTACCGCAAAAAGCTGGTGCAACAGTTTTCTGTGCGCCTGGCATCTGATGAATTTATCCGCGAACTGCTGGAATAAGGAGGCAAACATATGAACTTTAAGTACAACCCCTGGCTGAGCCTGGTGGCCATGGTGCTGCTGGCCCTCATTCTGGTGCTGGCCTGCACCGGCTGCCACGTCCAGGAAAATGCCACCGCCCTGGAACCCCAGGCAGAAACCGAGACCGAGACCTGGCCCCGCTTTACCCGTGAGTATGCGGGCGGGTACTGCATCATTCTCACGGACACCCAGACCGGCGTGCAGTACCTGTATTATGGCAACGGCACCGGTGGCGGCCTGTGCGTGCTGGAACCCGGGGAGGGCTGAGCATGGAAAGATTGACGAAAAGAACGCCGGCCGGCGTGGGCGTGCTGGTGGAGTGTGGAACAAAGCCGTGCTGTGCTGGCTGCATCGGCCCCTGCGTCCCCCAGGACGAGGCAAACACCCGCCTGGCAGCCTATGAGGACACCGGCCTGAGCCCCGCAGAAATCACTGCCATGGCGGGCAAGCTGCGCCAGATCGACGAGGAAAAAGCACGGGAGGCCCGTGTGGCTGCCATGGTAGAGCTGGCAACGCATGCCATAGGAATGAACAACAAAAGGACATACAAGCGCCACGGCCGAACCTGGTATAAACCATATCGCAATGTTTATTGCGCCGGCTCCCAGGGAGACCCGGTGTGGGACGAAATGGTAAAAGAGGGCTATGCAAAGGCAAGCCAAGGGCTGCAAAGTGTGTACTACTTTATGACCCGCGCGGGCCTGGACTGGCTGGGCCAGCAAACGGGCGTAAATATTCACGACGAGGAGGGCTAACCATGGACATTGACAGAGCGGCCCACGGGCTTTACAGCCTGCGCCTGATACGCAGACCCGCGCCGGCATATTGCCGCCGCTGCGGCAGAATCCTGGAAACGGCATACCATGAGGACCGGCTGTACTCTGTGGCCTGCACCGACTGCAAAACCGTGACGCTGGTAAAAGCCAGAAACCCGGCCGCCGCGGCTCAGATCGTGGGCAACCCGGCCGAGACGCTGCCGGGCACCATGGACCCGGCCCCGCAATACTCAGAGAAAGCGCTGCGAGCCCTGAAACACATGGGCGACAAGGCGCACAGCGGGAGGTCTGGCCGTGGGATATAAAAAGCCGAGCTATGCCGGCCAGGTCTGGCTGGTCCTCAAATGGTGGGCCCGGCGCCTGTTTGGGAGGCGCAGCGCATGAAAAATAGAACATTCGACGACGTGGTGCAGATCATCAAGCCAGACACCGACAGCCAGTACCGCCTGCGGCCGTGCAGCTGCGGCAGCTCTGAGGTGGTATACGCCCAGTATGCCGGCCCTGGTGGCGGGCTGCTGTGGCGGGTGGTATGTACGGACTGCGGCGCCACCGTGGACCTGCAGACCGACGTGCGGCACGACGTGCAACTGGAATGGAATGGGAGGAACAACCATGGATAGATTGACAGAAAGAACCGGCAACCAGGTGGCATACATCGGCAAGCACACGAAAATGCCCGGCCTGGACAGCGCCGGCAGCATGAAAGTGGCGGCACAGCGGGAGTGCATGGAGCGCCTGGCCGACTATGAGGACACCGGCTTTACACCCGAGCAAATCAAGCAAATCCTGCTGCAGAGCAGCACGAAATAACAGGAGGTAAAAACCATGAGCATCAAGAATTTAATGGGCCGCAAGCTGGCCAAGATCACCGGCAGAGAGTGCCGCCGCTGCCGGTTTAATGTGGACGGCCGCTGCACACTTTGCAAAGGCGCATACATGAAGTGCTGGCACAGCATCACCCGGCCCCTCTTTAAGGAGCGCCCCGGCAAGTACCTGCGCCAGGACCCCGGCCTGACACCCAAGGAGCAGCGCGAGCTGGACAAGATCAAGGGAGCCCTGCAGGAGGCAGGAGACACCGCCCGGGACGGCGGACTGCTGGGGGACTGAGCCATGGCCCAGGAAAAAGGTGTGAGAGTAACCTGCAGCCGCTGCGGTGCCTCTGTATTCCTGAAATACGAGGGCACCCGGCCCCGCGAATGGAGCAGCCCTGAGGAAGTGTACGAACAAGCACCACCCGGCTGGTTTGAATACAGGATTCTGCATGAAAAGCGCGACCTGTGCCCGGCCTGCAGTGAAAAGTGGGAAGAAATGGCCGGCGCGTTTTTAAGACGGGAGCGCATAATCATAGACACGCCCAGAGAGGTGGCAACGGCATGAAAATCAAGGTAACCCTGATCACCGAGAACGACGTCCCATTGTCCAAAACGGGAATGAGCCGCGAGGCCGCAGAGGAAAAAGCGAGGAAAGGCTGGGAGCTTGTCATGCAGTTTCTGGCAGCATCTTCTGAAAACAACGACCGGGCCACCGTCGAAACCGTGGAACTGCTGGAGGACTGAGCCATGGCAAAGAAAGCTAAATTCCAGCGCTCTGATATTCCGTTTCGTGACCGGCTGCTCATGAATAAGTTTGCAACGGTGGCGGAGCACCGGGACCACGCGGCCCTGGTGGCAATGAAAATCGCCACGGTAGCGCTGAACGATACCGAGGGCATGGGCTATATGCGCCTGGCACGCTTTGCACACCGGCAGCAGGAGCTCACCGAGGAATACTACACCGACCCCGACTACCAGGAGGAAAAGCTGAACCAGCGCCTGGAGCAAATGGGCTTTAAGGTGGTAAACGGGCGCCTGTTTGGTGCCATTGACCAGGACGGCAAAACCGTGCCCGTCAAAATGATGGAGGGCCAGGCATGAAAGTGAAAATGTACGGCCAGAAACGTCTTTCAAAACTGCCGAACAACCCGCGGGACCTGCGATATCTCAAAAAGCAGCGGCAGCGCGAGAGAACCACGCCCAAGCCGGTGGCGGCTCAGATCGTAAAGGAAAAGGAGGTGCCAAACAATGGATAAGTACAAAGCCCTATACAAGTGCCGACTGTGCGGCGCCAGATTTTACGGAAAGACCTTTGCAACCACCGCCCGCGACGCTGCTGGCTATGTGGTCCACATGGCGGCGGGAGTGTGTGGCCTGAGCCCCACGGAACCGACCGGGCTGCACCTGCACGAATGTGCCGACGGCAGCATGGGCCTGGCTGTATTCCTGGGCATGGAAAGACAGCCCACCCGGGTGGCGGAGGAAAAGACCGAAAGCGGGCTGCTGGAGGACTGACCATGAATATTTTATTTTGGGTACTCTTTGGGCTGCTGTGCGTGCTTTTACTTTTCCTCACCGGCCCGGTCCTGCTAAAGGCGCCGCTGCTGGTGGCGGACCTGCTGGACGCTATCCTGGCCGGCTTTGTGTACAAGCTGGACCAATGGAAAGAAACAATTGAACTGCTGCGGGAGACGTTTGGCAATGATGAAAACGACGAACTGCCCTAACTGCGGGGCGCCGGTAGACCTGGCAGAAAGCTGCTGCCCGTACTGTGACACCCCATACATATCGAAAGTGGACGCATACACACCCATGGAGGACAAGCTGGCAATCATCGAAGAACTGAACCGCAAAATGGCTGCCGGAATTTTAACAGGAAACGAGGCGCGGGCCCTGCTGGGCCTGCCCCCAGTATAGGAGGATTGAACCATGGCAAAGGAGATCATGGAAAAACATTCAAACGGAAAGCGGCTGCCTGCCGCCATGGTGGGCACCGCCCGCCGGCGCAACGGCAAGCCCAAGGACCGTATTACCGCCAAGGTGCTGGCCGCTGAGGCTGCCGGCTATGGCCCCCATTATGGCCAGTTTGTCGCAGATCACCCCGACGCATTCAAGAACTGGGAGCCCGGCCAGGACGTGCCGAAAGTAGAAACCAGCCTCATGGAATTAACCTGCAGATTCTGCGGCAAGACGTTCAAAACCAGACAACCCAACAGGAGATACTGCGACGACGTGTGCCGGGCCCGACAGGCCAGTGCAGACTACCGCGCAAAGAAAGCAAAACAGGAGGAAAATGCAAAATGATTGACTTTGGCCTGAAACCCTGCCCCATGTGCGGCGGCACCGCTGACGTGGTCCGCCTGACCCAAACCGACGAGGAGCTGAGCGCCGTTATTAAGTGCAGCAGCTGCGGCCTGACGCTGGACTGGTCCACCGAGATCAAGGTGGGAATTTCCCGCACCGGCCGGCGAACCGTCACCCAGGCGGATATTGGCCCCATTGAGGCATGGAACCGCCGGCACATGTGCGGCAACTGCGGCGCCAAAATCCACAGCGACCAGGTGCTGGCCCTGGGCAACTGCAACGACTGCGGCGCCTCTGCCGGCTGCCTGTACCTGCCCCACGCGGGAGAAATGGCCCGCATCAACTGCCCGCACTGGAAACCCATGGAGGACAAGGCATGAAAAAGCAGAACCAGCGCCGGGTGGGCATGACCATCACCGCCCAAACCTTTTACCACCTGAAAGACATGGCCGACGCCTGCGGCCATAGAGATATCGGCCGCGTGGTGGACAAGCTGGTGAGAGAGCACCAGCTGGCCGCCAAGGTAAGAACCAAACCCACAGAAAGAGGAGGACTGTATTATGTTCAGAAATAAGCGCCAGGCGGCGCCCATCGACCTGGAGAAACTCCTGCAGCCAACCAGCACGCCCGTGGTGAATGTGGCGCCCCCCCAGGTGATCATTTCCCAGGAATGCGAGTACCGGCCCTGCTATGTGAACGGCAGAAAGGCCCTTTTTCACCGCTGGGTAAATACCGCCCGGCCTCAGCTGCCCAAGGGCCAGGAGCTCAGCGAAAACGCCCGCTTTTTCCAATTCAGAACCACCCACGGCCTGGTGGAGTATGAGGACGGCACCATGGACCAGGTCTGGCCCCGTGATATCAAGTTTGCAGACCATGGCCGTTTCCGTGACTACGCCTGGGACCCTGCAGAGGAGGAATGAGCGTGGTAATTATTAAATGCGGGCAGATACATGGCGATCAATTCCACCGAATGGTCAACGACCTGCACGCCCAGGCGCGGGACGGCATGGTGGTGATGCCCTTTTTCTGTGACCTGGTGGCGGTGAGCGCAGACAGCGAGCTGCAGATCATCCAGGAGGAGAAAGAGAGCACCCGGGTGGCGGCGCTGGAGAAAGAGCTGGCCGCCGCCCTGGCCTATATTGCCCAGGAAAAGAACTGCGAAACCTGCAAGCATTACGAAAACCAGCCGTCATGCCCGGCCGACTGCCTATACTGCCGACATGAGGACTGTATCTGCAAAACCTGCGAGCACGGCAGCAAATGGGAATGGAGGCACGGCCATGAATCCGTTTAACGTTGACGGCCACGAACTGCGACACCTGCGCCAGGCTGAGGCGGATTGCTACAACGATATGGCGGAGGTAATCCGCAACCATTTCCCCGGCATTGAGATCACCGGCGCCCAGGTGGCCGGCCGTATCAACGAGCTGCTGAGGGCAGAGGAAAGGCTGAACACCAGCGACTGCAACAGCTGCGGCTCTGTGGCATTCTGCGCATACCGCCGCGTCCAGACCATAACCCGCATAAACTGCCCGCTGTGGCGGCCCAAGTGATAGGAGGGCAGCATGGTAAAGAACGAGCAACCGAGCACCCAGGGCCAGGAGGAGCTGGCCCTGCTGATACACGGCCGCACCTGCCCGCTGGGCTACCGCTGCCTGGCGTCGGATTGTGTGGAATGCGTCCAGATTTACATGGAGCAAGGAGGAGAAAACCATGGCGGAAAATAAAGAAAACGCGCAGCCGGGTGGCGGCGCTGTACGGTATGAAATCCGCAAGGGCGGCGTGGTGTGCTGCGCCAGCTATCTGCCGCTGTGCGGATATGACCTGCTGACCATTAAGAAAATGCAGGAGGCAGGCTATGAGCTGTATGCCGACGGCAAAAAAGTGAGGCGGTAACATGCTAAAAATAAACCAGCATGTAATGTACGACATACAGCCCTGCCCGTTTGCGGGAAACTGCGAAAAGGAGACACCGGCCTGCAGCTTTGAGAAAAGCGGCACCTGCCCCGTGATCGCAAAGCCAAAGGAAGAACCCGAAAAGCTATACGACCCGCTGGAGCCGGTGGCCGTCACCCTGACAAGGGAGCAATGGCACAGCGTAATGTGGATCCTGGAGTATTACAAGTACGTTTGCGTCAATAAGTCAATCGAGTACGCAGACTGGCCAGAGCATGCGCGGCCGACTGAGAGTGCAGCAGAGCACAAAGCAGAGGCCAAGAAAATGGAGGCAATCCTGGCCAAGATCGAGCAGGACTATTACGGCGAACAATAAAACGAGCCGCTGCAGGGCAACCTGTGGCGGCTTTTATTTTGCCCACATGAGTGCAGACCCGGCAGCAGCCAGGCCGTGGAACAATGGAGAGATACAACAAAGGGGAAATAAACTGAAAAGGAATGATTTACCCATGAAACTATTACAAGGCGATTGCATGGAGCTGCTGCCAGAAATCCCGGACAAGTCGGTGGACCTGGTGCTTTGTGACCTGCCATACGGCACGACAGAATGCAAGTGGGACCATGTGCTGCCCATGGACCAGCTCTGGAAAGAGTACAGGCGCCTATTGAGGCCCAACGGGGTGGCGGCTCTATTCGCTGCCCAACCATTTACCACGGCCCTGATCAACAGCAACCGCCCGGCGTTTAGGTACTGCTGGTATTGGCTGAAAAACATGGCGACCGGCTTTGCCTTTGCCAGATACCAACCCATGAGAAAAATTGAGGAGGTGGCAATATTCGTCTGCAACGTGCCAGGCAAAGACAACACCGAGCACCACAAAGCGCTGCGGGCCTATCTGCAGGCCGAGCTGAAAGCAAGCGGCCACACCCGCGCCAGCATAAACAAAATACTGGGCAATACAATGGCCTCCCACTATTTCACCAACGGGAGCCAGTTTGCTATACCACCACGGGAACAATGGGAAAAGCTGCAGCAGGAAACCGGGTGCTTTTTCAGATCGTGGGACGACGTGCGGGAAGAATACAAGGCAGAACTGGGTGGCGGCAATGGCGGCGGGCCACAGATATACAACCCGCAGGGCCTGCAGATCATAAGCGACCCGAAACCAAAGCGCCGCATGGCAATCAAAGACGACGCAATATACAGCATGGACACACTAATGCAGGAATACACGCCGAAATATAAAGGCTGGCCCGTGAACGTCCTGCAATTCAACTCAGAGCGCGGCCTGCATCCCACACAGAAACCCGTCCCGCTGCTGGAATACCTGGTAAAGACCTACACACACGAGGGCGACACCGTGCTGGACAACTGCATGGGCAGCGGCAGCACTGGCGTGGCCTGCCTGAGAACCGGCCGCCATTTCATAGGCATGGAAAAAGACCCGCACTATTTTCAGACCGCAAAGGAGCGGCTGGAAAAGGAGGCAATACAAAAGCCTGACCAGGTGGCGGGCTGTAATAGATAACCCTGCAAGCCCTCAGCGCCCCGCTGTGGGCGCTTTATTTTGTCCAGGTATATGCATACCCGGCACAAATAAACGGCAGTAAATTAAAGCTAAGTATACACGCGGGAGGTGCTGGCATGGTATTGAAACCCTGCCCACGCTGCAAGCGCATGATACCGGCCGGCCTGACATACTGCCCGGACTGTGCACCCATAGCAGAGGCCCAGGCAGCAGAGGCCCAGGCCCGCAAGGCCGAGCGCCGGCGCAAGAAATACAACCAGACATACAACCAGCAGCGCGACCCCAAGTACCTGGAGTTTTACAGGTCAAAGGAATGGAAGATCACGAGCCGCACAAAGCTGCAGCAGGCCGGCTATAAATGCCAGGCTAAGCTGCCAGGCTGCCAGCGTCTGGCCGTCGAGGTCCACCACATAAAGCCCATACAAACAGACGAGGGCTGGGAGCTGCGGCTGGACTGGGACAACCTGGAGCCATGCTGCACAGCCTGCCACAACGCCCGTCATAAACGTTTCAAAACAAAAAAGGACGACGGCGTGCTGGATATGCGAGAAATTGTGCGAAATATCCAAAAGTAACAGGGAATTTATACTGGCATTTTTACGCACCCCCAGGGGGTGGTCAAAATTCTACGAGCCGTCGGGAAGATAA
>JAFZGH010000106.1 GCA_017555465.1 Akkermansia sp.
AGAATATGCGGCGTAGGCCTTGGCATAGGCAGAGCGGGCGGCTTCCGGGCTGTTCTGTTTGGTGTACAAATCGCCCAGGATATAGGCGGCGGAGGGCTCTCCCGCGGCTGAGAGACGGTTGTACCAGTCAATGCTGCGCTGGGCATCGGCGGGGATGACCTCATCCCCGGTCATGAACAGGCGCGCCAGCATCCACATGGCTTTCTGGTCACCAGCCTTGCCTTTCTCGGTGAGATTGGCAATGAGTTTATCAGCCCAGGCTGCTGCCTGTTCGCTGTGTCCTTTGAGCGCGTAGCGCAGGTACAGCTGGCGTTGGGAGTAGGCGTCTCCTTTTTCAGCCTCGGTTTTGAGCTGAGCTACGCTGTTTTCCAGGCGTTCATCGGCACTGGAAAAGTTATCTGCTGCCAGCAGGGGCAGGGCAAGCAGGGCTGCGAGAATCCAGGTGTGTTTCATGGTGGGTATGATATGGGAGACAGAGGGCTGGGCTTTTTTGTTGAATGAAAAACCGGTGCTGACCTCGTAAAATCAGCACCGGTGGTGAGGGAATATGGCTTACTCGCCGCGGCGGAATCCGCCGAACTTGCGGCCACCACCGTTGCGGTTGAACGGCTTGCGGCCACCAAAAGACGGTTTGCGGTCACCGAAGCTCTTGCGTTCGCCATCGAAGGAACGGCGTTCGCCAAAGGGCTTGCGGTCGCGGTCACTGAAGGAACGGCGCTCGCCAAATGGCTTGCGGTCGCGGTCACCGAAGGACTTGCGTTCGCCAAAAGGCTTGCGGTCGCGGTCGCCGAAAGAGCGGCGCTCGCCAAATGGCTTGCGGTCACGGTCGCCGAAAGAGCGGCGCTCGCCAAAGGGCTTGCGGTCGCGGTCACCGAAAGAACGGCGCTCACCGAAAGGCTTGCGGTCACGGTCACCGAAGGAACGGCGCTCACCGAAAGGCTTGCGGTCACGGTCACCGAAGGAACGGGAGTCCCCGCGATGGTTGCGCGGAGCTCGACCGAAGGGGCGGCGGCTGTCCTCGCGCTCGGGTTCGAAGGATTCACCCTCGGTGAACTTGGTGGCAATGCCCAGGGCTTCTTCCTCTGTTTCGAAGTCTGCGGGATTGAAGACGTAGTTGTCATCGTCATCTTCCTCCACCTGCTTGCCGGCAGCCGGGGTGGGACGCGGTTTGAATACCTGCTTGGCACCCATCAGGCCCTTGCGGCGGCGCGGGTTGGTGCCGGCCTGTTCAATCTGCTCAGCGGTCATGAGCTGGCAGTGGCCGGGCTCGAGGTCACCACCCCAGAGGGAACCGATGCGCACGCGCACCAGCTTCTTGACGCGGAGACCGAGGCAGGCAAACATCTGGCGCACCTGGCGCTTCAGCCCCTGTTCCAGCACCACGCAGGCGCGGCGGGCAGAGAGGCGGGAAACGTATTTGGCTTTGGCCTGGCCTTCGGGGATGCGTACCCCCTTGAGCAGCTGAATGAGTACGCTGCTGTCGAATGCCTGGTCGAGCGTGACCCAGTATTCCTTTTCCACGCCGCCACTGGGGTGGGCCAGGTTCTGGCACATGCTGCCGTTGTTGGTGAAGATGAGCAGACCCTCGCTATCGGCATCCAGACGCCCCACATAGTTGGCGTGGCGATACTTGGCGGGCAGCAGGTCGTATACGGTGCCGATGGCACCCTGTGCATCGCGGCTGCACACATAACCGCGCGGCTTGTTGAGCAGAATGACCACTTCCTCCTGCGGCACGGCGCGGCGGCCATCCACTTTTACGAAGTCAGTCGGCATGACGCGCAGACCAGGGGTGTCCACGGCTTTGCCATTTACCTCTACGCGGCCTTCGGCAATGAGGCGGTCGGCTGCTCGGCGGCTCTCGTAACCGCACATGGCCAGAAACTTGTTCAGGCGTACGCTGCCCTCCGGGGCGGCGGGGTAGCCATTATCTTGATTCATAGCAAAAATAGAAAATACAGGTGATAAAAGAAGCCCCGCGGTCGCCACAACCGGGGGCTCCAGAAAATGTGAGTACCCTCTCGTGAGGGGCTGAATCAGGCCTCGAACTTGGTCTTGGGCAGGCCGATGGGGCTCTGACCTTCCTTCCACTGGCCGCGTTCCTTCATGAGCTTCACGCGCTCGAAACGCTTGAGAACAGAACGCTTGCCGCCGACGGTACCAGTAGCCTTGAGTGTGGAGTGCTTAGACATATTTGTGTGTTTGGTAAAGGTTAACTCCGCATCACTGCGGAAATGTGGTCGCTTCTTATACAGCAGAACCCGCTGAATTGCAAGCCAAATTTCTGACTTTTTTCTTTTATTGACAAATTTTAAATAAAAGAGAAGAGAACATGCGCCTGATTGGTAGAGGTGAGTACGTCACACACAGCGAATACGCTTGACGCACCCCGCCTGTATGGAGTACCATGTGGGCGAACCCCGGAACAATAAACAACATTCCATAAGCATATGAACAAGAAATACATCCTTACGGCGTTGGTAGCTGGCTGTGCCATGCTTACCTCCTCCTGCTCCACGATGGTGAACGGCAACAATGTGTCTGCCAATAAGGTGGGGTACGGTGCTCAGGCTTTCCCGGCCACGGTTGTGGCTGCCAAGAATGTGAACATTGAGACCACCAGCACGGCCAAGAACATTGGCACGGGAGTGGGCGCAGTGCTTGGTGCTGGCGCAGGCCAGATGCTGGGTGGCGGTTCCGGCCGCATCGTGTCTGCCGCTGGTTTCGGCGTGCTGGGCGCGCTGACGGGCCGCTATCTGACGGATGCTGCTGGTAACACGCAGGGCCAGTCCATTACCGTGAAGATTGATGGTACGAACCAGCTCTACTCTGTGATTCAGCCTGTTTCCGAGCAGGTGGGTTACATCCCCGTGGGGGCTCACGGTCTGTACTACCACGGTACGAATAACTCCCGCTTCGAACCCGATGGCACGTATTAAACCTCGGTTCATTTCCTGAATTGAAAAACAAAGCACCCCGCCAGTAGAACTGGCGGGGTGCTTTGTTGGTACGATTTGCTAGGGAATCAGGATTCCTTTTCCTGCGCCTCGAGCATGGCGTAGGCCGATGTTTCATCCGGGTCTTCACCGTGGTGTCCGGCTGTGATTTTAGAGCGGAACAGCTTCATGATGAAAACGAAGGAGCAGGGAATGAAGAAGACACCCAGTGCGGTGGCGATGCTCATGCCAA
>JAFZGH010000107.1 GCA_017555465.1 Akkermansia sp.
GTTGGTTTGTTTCCCAATTTTCATAATAGGTCTAGCAAAAAATGATTAACGATGGAATGAGAGGTTAGCCGAGAAAAGCGGACGCCCCAGCTTCTCCCATTTCTTCCCCTTGTATCGAGCGGGATTGGGGGGGGACATGTGGTAGAAATCCGCACGGCAGAAGAGAACACCCCCCCAGGTATCAGCCTTGCCGGCGTCAGACATATATTTCTCCGGGTTGCTGGCCTCGGTAATAACACCAGGGGCATTTACCGGCTTAAACTCACCTTCCCCCTTAAGCTTCAGCTGGGTCATTTTCACTAGGAACACTGGGCCCACGGCATCGCGGATATCATCACGGTGAATCGGATCATCCATGGGGCAGGCGATGGTCACCAATTGCATATCTTTGCCGGGCGAACTTTTACTGGCTTCCACCGCAGGGAACGTGCCATCTGCGCGGGCAGGCTTGGAAAGATCTGCCCGATAGGAGAAGATTACAATAGCCTTGCTGGGCTGTGAGGTCTTACGCAGCCAGTAAAACCCTTTGTCAAAGCAGCTCTTGTACTTATTTTCATTCGATGAGGTCGCTCCCTTGCCGGCATACTCATCTGCACGCAAGGTATTGATTTCCGCCCTCAGGATACCGATGATACGCTCCGATTCCTGGCGAGTCAACGCCTGACGCACTAATCCACGAGCAGGCACAAACACAGTCAGGAAGATGGAAAGCATCACGCCCACCAGCGCAATGGCCAGCAGGGTTTCCATCAACGTAAAGCCTTTAAAACGGTGCAAAAAAGATTTACTCTTCATACTCTCTCTATAGACAAAAATTATTTCACATCCTGAAACACCTGTTCTTCTGTGCGCAACAGGCTCACATCACCACTCGGCCAAAGGCAGATACCCTTCGCACCAGTCGGGCGCACCACGCGCCCTTCCCGCACCGTATCGCGCGGCACAATGCCATCCACTGCCTTACTGCCACTGCCAGGGCGGCCGTTAATAAGCACCAGACGCTGCGGGCAGGTCAGGTTCAGCGGGTCGGCCATAGGCGCAACAAAGCGGCCTTTCTCATCAAACTCGACATAGTAAATGCGGGCGCGCCCCCGGCGGGCGATGGAAGTCACCCCCTGCCCTATCATGGAGCCCACAGCGCCATCCTCGCGCGGCAGCGGTTTGCTGTACGTGGGGCAGAAATACACGCCCGGTGGCAGCAAAACGCCGGATGAAGTGGATTTCCATTTGCCATCCTGGGCCACATCAGTGCCATCAAAACGGCCTTTACCGTCGCCTTTTTCAAATCGCTGCACCAGCAGGTAGCGCAGGTGAATTGACTCCGAAGATGTATCCTTCGGGTCTGCCACAATCACCAGGCGGGTGTAGGTATCATTCCCCTGAGCAGTAGCCCGCGCCTCCATCACCATTGACTCCAGCAACTCCACGCCGGATTCGATACCACGCCCCTTGCCGGCATCTCTGAGCACACCGGCAGCCATAGTCATCACCACACCGAGAATGGCTATCACCACCAGGAGTTCCACTAATGTGAACCCCCTATCTAACTTCTGGAAAATCTTTTTCGTATTCATTGCTGCTGCAGCACACAAATTTCTGGCACTATACATAGCAGTTTTTCTCAGCTTCTTCAATCTTTTTTTACCGATGTCAGGCTTTTATGTCTGCTTTTTCGTTTTAGGGTTGACCTTTTGCAGGAAATGAAGTACATGTGCCTTTCCCATGACCATCCTGCAATCTCTCATCCTTGGCCTGGTAGAAGGGCTGACCGAATACCTTCCTGTGAGCTCCACCGGGCATCTCATCATCGCGCAGTATCTACTGGGGATGGAGGAATCCGCCGCTCTGAATGCCTATTCGGTCTGCATCCAGGTGGGTGCGATTCTGGCAGTAATCAACCTGTATTTTTCCCGTATCCGCCAGATGTGGGCAGGATTATGCGGAAAGAACCCGACTGGGCGCCGTCTCATATGCAATCTACTGCTGGGATTCCTCCCCGCCATGGTCATCGGTTTCTTTCTTGCAGGCCCCATCAAAGACTATTTATTTAATGCCAAAACCGTACTCATCTCCTGGGCAGTCGGCGGCATCGTCATTCTCCTCTTTGTCCGTTACAAGATGAAACGCGGCAAAGGCCGCTGCCATAACGGCACTGCGCTTGAGGACATGAGCTGGAAAGCAGCCCTGACCGTCGGGTTCATGCAGTGCATTGCCATGTGCCCCGGCACCAGTCGCAGTCTCATGACTATGCTGGGTGGGCTTGTTGCGGGCCTGAGCATGGCAGCCGCTGTTGAGTTCAGCTTTCTGCTGGGACTCATCACCCTGGGGGCAGCCACTGTCTACGATTTCATGAAATATGGGGACAGCATGGTTACCGAACTGGGATGGGGCCCCATGCTGGCTGGCACTGTCATGTCCTGGATAAGCGCCATTATTGCAGTCAAATGGATGGTAAAATACCTGCAGCAACACGGTCTTTCCATTTTCGGCTGGTATCGTATCGGCGCGGCGCTTGTTATGCTGATACTCATTCTCAACGGTCTGCAGGCATAATAACCGGCGTTACGCATTTTCTGCTTTTCATTCTGCATGCAGGCATGTAGAATAATGGCTCAGAAAGAACATGAAACATCTTCGGTTATTCCTCAACTGGCTTCTGGACAACGTACTCGCCTGGTTCACCCCGCAGTGGCGCCGCCAGGGGCGGGAAATGTCCACTGCGCTGAAACGCTATGTCGATTATCACCGGCATCAACTGGATTCAGAAGCCATAACCGCCTGCAACACCCTCCGGCAGGAACTTGAATCAGCCTTGCTGAATTGGGACAAAGAAGAGGCAACCCGCATCACTCAACAGGCGGGGCTCAAAGGAGAAGCTCTACCAGGATTCAAACGCGGGGCCGTGGTGGAAATGGTGGAGTCCTTTTTCGTCATCATGGTCATTTTCCTGGGGCTGCGCACATACTATCTGCAGCCGTTCCGCATTCCGACCGGCTCCATGCAACCCAGCCTCAACGGCATCATCGTGCATCCTGTTGATGAAGTGCCGGGCTTTGCCCAACGCACCTGGGACATGCTGACCCTGGGTAGTGCCTATGTAGAAGCCACGGCAGACACCAGTAAAACCCTGGTAAATATTGAGGACCACCCCAAATACTTGCTTTTCACCGAAACAACCCTCAGTTTCAGTGATGGCAGCAAAGTCAACATCCCTTCCGCTAAAGGCGCGGTCATCCAATATCTGAAGGACCAGGGCAAGCTGACCGAAACACTCTTTGGCATCAAGCTGGGCAGCTACCGCCCCGGTGAAACCATCATACGCGCCAGGGTGGATGCCGGTGATATGATTCTGGTAAACCGCGTTGCCTATCATTTCCGCAAACCGGAACGAGGCGAAACATTTGTTTTCGACACCCGCGGCATCAACACCTCCATGCAGCCCCCATCAGCCTTGCGCATGAGCGACCAGCTGGCAGGCACACATTACATCAAGCGCCTGTGCGGTCTGCCTGGTGATACCCTGCAGATAAAAACGCCCTACCTGCACGTAAACGGAGAACCCGCCAGAGAAAGCACGATTGCCCAGGTGGCAGCAGGTCTCCCGCCCTACAACCCGGAAGGCTACCAGGAACTCTCACACAGAACTCAGCCTCTGGCCTATATGACCGACCTGGCCCCCGTGCAGCTGCAGAACACCACAAACCCGGCCATGCGTGAATACGCAGCCCTGGGAGACAACACTACCAACTCCCTCGATTCCCGTTACTGGGGGCCCGTGCACCAATACAACATCATCGGCCCTGCATGCTTCACCCTGTGGCCCTTTACCACCCACTGGGGCAACATCAGATAAGACTTTTCAACTCTCACCCTATCTCTCCACACTATGACCGACGCTGACACCATCACCAAAAATGCCAGATCTAACCTGGCCTTCACCCTCATGGATCTGCCGGAGGAACGCCGCCAGAACATGGCACGGCTCTATGCCTTCTGCCGCATAGTCGATGATATTGTGGACGAACCCGGCATGACCAGCGAAGAACGCCATGCCGCTCTCGACCGCTGGGCGGCACTCATCACCAGCCAGACTCCCCCGCAGCCCGGTATTGAAGAAGAAGTGTACAAACTCATGCAGGAGCTGCAGCTCGACCCGGCGCCTCTTATGGAACTTCTGACAGGCTGCCGCGGGGATATTACCCACACCCAACCAGCCAACCGCGAAGAGTTACTGCAGTATGCCTACCGTGTGGCAGCCTGCGTAGGCATTTCCAGCGCAGCCGTCATGGGCGCCAGCCCGGCAGCCAGAGACTATGCTGTTGCCCTTGGATACGCCTTGCAACTGGTCAACATTCTGCGAGACGTGGCAGAGGACTGCCACAAACACAATCGCATCTACCTGCCAGCAGATGATATGGCACTCTTCGGCGTCACGGTAGATGATATCTGCAACCAGCGGTACAATTACCGCATGCGCCAGCTTCTGGCCTACGAAGCTGCACTGGCTGAAAAGTTTTTCTGCGAAGCAGAGGAGTATTACCAGAAGCTGAGCGTGGAAGACCGCAACTGCCTCATTCCGGCACAGGCCATGAGCCTCATTTACAGCACCATCCTGCAGAAGATGAAGGATGACGAATACCGGGTCTTTGAGCGCCGATACAGTGTCAACAACTTCCGCAAACTCTGGTTCCTGCTGAGGGCCAAAGTCGGCTCATTCGAGTTTCCGGGGCTTGCAGAATGGAGTTCTCTCTATAATGAAAAAAAGCAGTCCTGAAGACTGCTTTTTTCTTGCATTCCTAACTACGCAAAGCTAGAATGCAGACAGTACGTTATGACCGACGCCTCCCTTATCTACCACGAGTTTGATGATTGTCTCTGGATTCGTTGCACCAGCCGCGGAAGCTTTGTCAACAGCCCCACTCTGAAAACCCTTTCAGAAAAATACATAGCCCGCGGCGGTCGTACCATCGTGGTTGATATGGAGATTTGCCCCGGTGTCGATTCCACCTTCATGGGAACCATGGCCGGGCTTGCGCGCAAGATGATGACCAGCGGAGGAGTGCTGCAGATTGCCACCCCCACCCAGAGAACCCGTGCGGCCATGGAAAGCCTGGGGCTTGATATGCTGGTAGACATAGACCCGGCAGATGCCCCCTGGCAGGAAAACATCGGAGAACGCCGCACCCAGCTTTCCCAGGATGCCTCCAAGGAAGCGCCCGCAGACACCATGAATGAGCTGGAGCGTACCCGCCACGTACTGGACGCGCACAATACTCTGCGCACTATGAATCATAAGAACAATGAGACATTCGGCTACGTGTGCGAGACCCTGGAAGAAGACCTGATGCGCCACGAAGCTGAATTATCAGCCGACAAGGAATAATGCCTGCAGCACAAGAACAGCTGGCGAGTCAATACCAGGAGCTACTCGAAGCGATATACCAGGGCTGCGCAGAGCAGACGGCCTGTCCTCCGCCCCCTGAAATGCAGGTACAAAGCTGGTGGAATGCCGGTGTGTTTCCTTGCTCGGGCACCACATTGCGGCACGGAGATGTGCATATTCTGGAGCGGGGACGCTGGAACCGCAGCACAGGCCCGGATTTCACCCATGCAGAAATTGAACTGAATGGCACCCGGATGAGAGGGTGTATTGAAATAGACCCCAGGGCACAGGACTGGGAGGCACATGGCCATGGAGCTAACCCGGCCTTTGATTCCGTCATTCTGCACGTGATACTGACACCACCTCCGGCAGGATGGTATACCCGCAACAGCCAGCACAAAGATATTCCCATTCTCTACCTTCCTCCGGAATGCTGGCAGAATCCCTCCATTCACAACTGCAGCGCTGCATCTTTTCCCCGCTGCCGGCGCCCGCTTGCAGCCATGCCGGCAACCTCCATCACCCGATTACTGCAGGCAGCTGCTGCCTATCGGCAGGAAATCAAAAGAACGCGATTTAATCGAAGAGTGCAGACTGCTGGTGAAACCCAGGCGTGGTACGAAGCCTGGGCCACCACCCTGGGTTACCATGCCAATAAGGAAGCCATGCTGACGCTTGCCATGCGCGCGCCCATCAGGCAATTAGGCCAGTACGCAGAATCCATATTACTCGGAACCGCAGGTTTTCTTGTACCAGTACTCCCGGACAAAACAAGCGAGGAAGCCAGGCAATACCACCGCAAGGTATGGGATTCATGGTGGATGCGGCAAGAGCAGTTCACCCTGTCAGCAGAGCGGCAGATAGCCTGGAATCAGACGCCTTCACGCCCGCTCAACCACCCCCAGCGGCGCATAGCCGCGCTGGCGGCCAGCGTAACCGCCTGGAAGAGCATTCAGCCGCTTCTCAAAGCTGATACAGCTGCCTCATTAGCAAAGCTGCTCACGGGGCTCACACACCCGTTCTGGAGCACGCACTACACCCTGACCGCAGCCCCTATGAAAACGAAAGTCGCCCTCATCGGCCAGCAACGGATTGATGATTTCCTCATCAACCACGTACTCCCCTATGACAAAAGCCCCCGGTCGTGGGATATTTATCTCTCCATGAAAGCGCGCACAATGCCCGGCAACATAAAACGCACCGCAGAACTTCTCTTCGGCTCGCGTAACGATATGGAGGAGACTCTGAAGCATGCGTACGCCCACCAGGCGCTCATGCAGATAGAAGCCGACTTCTGCGACTCGAATATCTGCATGGATTGCGCCTTCCCCGCCCAACTGAGCGAGTGGTCTCACTAATCAGCCTACAAGCTGACGGCAGGCCTTCACTGTATTGGCCATCAGCATAGCGATGGTCATCGGGCCCACACCACCAGGAACCGGGGTGATATATGAACACTTGTCCTTCACCGCGTCGAACGCCACATCGCCCACAATCCGGTATCCGCGGGGACGCGAAGCATCTTCTATGCGGTTAATCCCGACATCGAGCACCACTGCCCCCTCCTTCACGTAGTCGGCAGTCACCATTTCAGGGCGTCCCACTGCAGCCACAATAATATCAGCAGAACGACACAGTTCCGGCAGATTTTTCGTACGGGAATGAGCAACCGTCACCGTTGCATTGGCATTCTTCGCCATCAGCAGATGAGCCATCGGCTTGCCCACAATCATGCTGCGGCCAATCACCACGGCATGCTTGCCCGCGGTTTCAACACCATAAGCCTTCAGCAGTTCCATGCAGCCCAACGGCGTGCAGGGCACAAAGCCCGCAGCATCTTCCAGCACCAGTTTTGCCACATTGACCGGATGAAAGCCATCGACATCCTTTCGCGGGTCGATGTTGAGAATGACCGCCTCCTCATCAATATGGCGCGGAGGCGGGCTCTGCACCAGAATGCCATGAATTCGGTCATCTGCATTCAGCTGGTGAATCAGCTTTACGAGTTCCTCCTGGCTTGTCTCGGCAGGCAGTTCCCATTTCTGAGAATAAATACCAAGCTCTGCACAAGCCTTCACCTTGGAACCGACATACACCTGAGAAGCCGGATCATCACCAACCAGAACCACAGCCAGCCCCGGAACATGCCCGCGGGATTTAAGCTCTGCAATTTCCTCCTTCAGGCGCTCGCGCACACTGCCGGCCACTTGTTTGCCATCAATAAGAACAAAGTCCATTTTCTGCATCTTTCTTATAATTCAACTGCGTCAAAATCCGGGCGGGCAGATGCCAGCGCCTGGTCCAGCTTATCCATATACTCCTTCTGCGTGGCGTCATCCAGTTCAGCAGGTACATAGATTGGTTCTTTCACCAGAACGGAAACACGGGAAAAAGGCTTCGGAATCACAAAACCATCCCAGGCTTTCTTGATTCGCCAACATCTGGGAATATCAATGCAGAGGGGGAGAATAGGTAAGCCCGATACTGAAGCAAGGCGAATAACCCCCGGATGGCTCTTGTATATCGGGCCTTTCGGGCCATCTGGAGTAATGCACATGCAGCACCCATCCTCAAGCTCTCGCAGCATATCCCGGAACCCGGCCACGCCGCGACGGTGGCTGGAACCACGAACTGCGCGCATGCCGTAATCTTCCGCCACAGTTGCAAGGAGTGCGCCATCCTTACTCGCACTTGTCAACATGCTCATGGGCACTTTTCCCTTGTTGACATATCGGTAGATGAAGCACGGAGTAAATGTCCTGTTATGCCACAGCGCAATGATACATTGCTTTTTGCCCAATATATCAGCCGCATTTCCCCGGTAACCCACCTTGAAGCGCAGCGTGCTGCACAAAGCAGTTATCAAGGCCCAGACAAGATGCCCCGCAGAGCGGGTCCACCACTTGGAACGCTTCTCTATACCCTTGCTGCTCATAGCATTTACTTATATATCAAAATGGTGCAGAATTTCCAAAAGGATCTTCCGTTGTTTCAAACGGATTATTCATCGATTCGTTCGGTAAGAACGGAGTCTGTTTTTCATCCGTGCCAAAAGGAGAAGAAAAAGCATCACCAGCCTGCGGCTTCGCATTCATCCGCTCCGTTATCTTATCGATATCATACTCGCTGAAAGGTATACGCGCAGGGCGTTCCCGACGGGCTATCACGGCACGGGCTTCCACCTCGGCCATATCATCAGCAGGGGCATTCCCCGTACCGCGAAGATGCGTGCGCAAAATCGCCCAATCGCCATTCTGTTGGAAAATCGGATCCGGCCGTCCATCCGGATATTCCGCACGCGCCAGCAGCATGGGAATTCCGTAGCTGATTTCGCCCGATAATTCATTATTCTCATTCAGAGATATCTTGCCACGCAGTGAAATGAGGTCGCGTTCCTCCATTGCCTCGCCGGACATCTCAAGAGTCATGACGCCGCCTTCGTGTTCCACTTTTACCGCGCCGCGATGCAGCGAAACCGGATTGTAGAACCGGCGTTTGGCAGGCTCGATATGTTCCGTAATCGCCATCATGGCAGGGAACGAACTCAAGCAGATGTTGCGCAAATGAAACTCCCCATTGAACACGGGCTCTTCGTGCTCACGCGCAAGAGTGATGGTAGCCAGATTACGTCCCTTCACATGAGCGGCAGCCTGAGTTCTAGCGGTAAAGAACTCCTCAAAACGACCGCGGGTGAAATCCGCAAAGTTCATATTGTCGGCCACAATGGAATATGGTCCGGCAAAATCAGCATCCGGGCCAATCTTGCCCGAGAACACAATGGAAGTACGACGCTGCTCCGGAATATCAGTCATGGTATCCGTCGTGCCGCGCAACAGGAAATCCTCTATGCCGCGGGCAGAAATATGGAACTTGCTTTCGGTGATATTCACCGTCTTCCATCCCTTGATATGCAGCGAGCCAGAACTCAGCATCACCACACTTGAAACACCCGATGCATGCGGGTAATACATATAAGCATCAGCCTCTTTCAGCATCAGAGGCGCGGACTCCCCTTCTGAAAACATCACGCTCAGCTTCTTACACGCAATTCTAGAAAACTGCCACAACCCATTTCCCTGCGCCTGGGGCATATTCATGCGTGCGCCGGTGCGCAGAACTACGGTGGCATTCTGCAGCGTCAGCTCCGTTCCCTGAATTTTGCTTCTGAAGAAGCTCATCCAATCCAGATTAGCCTCGACACCCACGAGTTCCACACGCTCCAGCATGCAGGATTCCGGGAACTCGGCCACTATGTTATTGAGGTGGAACGAAGTGCCATCCACACCGGCACCTTCTACCTGCACCGATGTTGCCCCCCAGTGCTGCTGCAATTCATGCTTGCAGGACTCAAGGTAGGCACTGCTCGACATAGAGGCCATCCGTACAAAGAGGAAAGCAATCAACAAAATGAGCACCACAAAAGCACCGGCCAGCGTGAAGATGAAATTTTTACGGCCACGGCGCTTTTTCTCATGAGACGATATCATGACCTTACGTTTTTTGGTCACTCGCACCACTTTGGTGCCATCGGCCCGCACAACCACCTCACGGTGGCGCTCCCGCGAGGGTTTGTCCTCGTTCAACTGCTTGATAATGCTGCGAACCTGAGTCAGGTTCTCCTCTTCTTCAGTAATCCTCTCGTTTTGCTCTGTCATGTTTGAACTCTCAAATTTAATCCGTCACCCCGCCCAGTTTTTCACCGGTGCCAATAACATGGCCCGTGGGGTCAACGATATCAACTTTCACAAATATCAGGAATGCTTTGCGGATTTTTTCCTCACCCTCGGAGCGGAACAAGCGTCCCACCATCGGCAGGTCACCCAGCACGGGCAATTTATCTTCATAGCGCACCGAGCGGGCCTCTTTCAAACCACCCATCACCACTACAGACCCAGAGCCGACAGTCAGTTTCGTGTTTTCCATGCGGCGCTTGAACACCGGCATCAGAATCTGGTTGTCAGTCAGGACGATACGCTCACCTTCCTCGCTGGTACTCGTCATCAGAAGTGAATAAATCGGGCTACCCCAATTCACGAACCCGTCAAATTCATTGATGGTGACCGTAAGCGCAAGGGTTACAAGCTGACCATCCGGGGAAACACTGGCATCGTGTACCTGTACAATGGAACCAACACCACCGACGGCGTCATCCACCATACCGAAACGGATAAACGATTCAGGATGAGAGGCCGCAGCCACAACCGAGCGACCATAGGAAGTCGAATTCCCTCCGTTTTCATTCTTGGTGGTTCCCAGAGCAATCTGCATCGAACCAATCTGAGGCTCTGAGTATGTCTCCGGGTAGAACATTTCATTCACGTTGGCAAAAACCACCTGCTCATCACGCCCCGGCGTCAGAATAATGCGGGGATTGGACATGATATCCGTGCCCTTCTTCTGCGCAGCGCCTCGCATAATCATGGTCACATCACCCGAATTCCACACCCCGCGGAACGAGAAGATGCCCGGAGCTTTTCTCTGAGAAGCCTCGTTCATACCATAGAGCCCGGCACGGCCACTGCTGATTAAATTATCAACGTTATCCGTCGTCAGGGCGAGTTTGCCGGAACGCAGGCCTTCTGTTGCAGAGAAGCCCGTCTGGGGCATAGTTATCTGCGTTTGGACCGTCGGCACGCCGGCAGCCTCTGCTATATCCTGAGGTTTCGTGCCGGAGGCATACAACTGCTTGGGACCCAGATTGAAATTAAACATCCATTCAAATCCCAATTCATTCAAATCGTCCTCGGCCACTTCCATGGCAATGATATTCAGTACGACTGCGCGATCTGTCTCCAGAGGCATGGAGATGAGCTCCTCGATTTCCTCCTGATTGTATGCTGTATTGCGCACAGTCAGCGTCCGGGTGGACGCATCATAACGGGCATTGGCCCCCTCCGGGAATGATACTCCCATTTCCTTGAGAGCCACCACCGGATTCACACGACGCACCACCACTCGGGAACCAGATGAGAAATCATCCTCATCTTCGTCATCTTCTCCACCGTCGGTCTGAGAATCGAAGAAATGCGGCGGCACAGAATATACGCGCTCCACCATGGGACCGAAATCGCGTCCGGAGTACGAAAGCTCCACGCCAATGGGCGTAATATAGTGCGTAATCCCCAGGTGTTTATCCAGAATATTCAGCAGGTCAAAAACGGAAATGTTGCTGAGGTTCAGATTCACCCGGCGGGACATGACAGTCTGGTATCCCTGCGTGTTTTCTGCACCAAAGCTGGGGATGAGGTTAATGGGACGCCCCGCGCTAATTCCCTGCCCTTCGAACCGGGCAATCTGTCCACGCAGCGCATCCAGCACATCATTCACCGTAGCCTCTTCAAAAGCAATACGGGGAATCACCATTTCCTTAAGCGCAGCCACCATGCGGTTCTCCGTTTCAGCATCCTGATGCACCACAGAGCCACTTTCCGTAGTCGCAATGCTGACCCGCTCATCCACAGACTGCGGCTCTTCCCATGCTTTATCCACGGCTGTCAACGCATTCTCACGGAAAGCATTCCGTGCAGCGCTGTTATAATATTTCTGCCGGCGATTCTGCGTCAATTCCTTACCACGTTGAGCAGCCGAATTGTAAGCATCAATACGCAGCACCGAATCAAATGTCTCCAGCGCCTTATCATAAAGCCCCAGGTCATAGTATCCATATGCCAGTGTCAGCAGGCGCTTCACCTCTGCCACATTACCTACATGCTGGGGAGTCAGCGCACGATTCGTCCGAGTCGGGTCCTGCGTCTTGGCTAATTCGTGAGCCGCAAACTTGTGGCCGGGAGAAAGCTCCAGCGCCTCCTTCATGAACGACTCCGCTTCATCTGTACGGCCCACAGTGCGGTAATCCATACCCTTGGCCACCAGCGCATCAGCCAGACTATCCTTGATGAACTTCACCTGCTTTTCAGTAGCCGGAGCTTTCGGCATCGTCGCCAGAGCCTCGCGGTAGCAATCTACGGCAACTCCATAACGCCCCGCAGCATAAGCAGTACGAGCCTCCTGCAATTTCTGAAGAGCATCGCGCGCTGCATACTGACGCTGAGCCGTTTCCGAAGCAGACAACGATGAGGCGGAAGATTCCTGAGCCCCAACCTGCGGGGCAAGAGAGAGCGCCACCGATGATACCAGAGACAACAGGACTGAGCGAGAATTAAGGCCGTTCATAGCAAGTGAAAGCATACTACCATTTTTCAAGCCGAAAGTCACTCTAAAAGTGCGTGTTTTTCCAATTTTTGTAACAAATGGCGGCTCTCTGAACACCAGAGAGCCGCCAGAAAATCCAGACCTGCCTTGCATCAGCATTCTGCAGAGTCGGGCAGATACCCCTTAATCTTGCTGATACGCGTGGGATGACGCAGCTTACGCAAAGCTTTCGCCTCAATCTGACGAATACGCTCACGGGTCACATTAAACTGACGCCCCACCTCTTCCAGCGTGCGGGGATTGCCATCCTTCAGGCCGAAGCGCTGCTCAATCACAGCACGCTCGCGGGAGTTAAGCGTGTTGAGCACATCGCCAATCTTATCGCGCAGCGAGTTGTAGGAAGCGCCGTCCATAGGATTCTCCGCGCTCTTATCTTCCAGGAAATCACCGAACGAAGTATCATCCGAATCACCCACCGGCTGCTGCATGGAAATCGGCTGCTGGGCCATCTTGAGCACGCTGCGCACCTTCTCCACCGACATCACAGCTCCCTTGTTAGGCTCCTCTGCCAGGGCTGCAGCAATTTCCTCCGGCGTAGGCTCACGCCCGAAATCCTGCACCAATTTCTTCTGCACACGCATGAGCTTGTTAATCGTCTCAATCATGTGCACCGGAATGCGGATGGTTCGCGCCTGGTCTGCAATGGAACGCGTAATGGCCTGGCGAATCCACCATGTAGCGTATGTGGAGAACTTATACCCACGGCGATACTCAAACTTCTCCACCGCCTTCATAAGCCCCATGTTACCCTCCTGAATCAGATCCAGGAACGCAAGACCACGGTTGGTGTACTTCTTGGCAATGGAAATCACCAGACGCAGGTTGGCCTCAATCATCTCACGCTTGGCAGCCTCGGCATCCTTCATGCTCTGGCTCATCAGCTTGTAATTCTCCAGGAACTGAGGAATCGGCATCCAGAGCTCCATTTCAAATTCCTTGAGAGCATCGCGATAAAGCGGATTTTCCGGGTCGGCCTCGCGCTGGCGCAGCACCTTCTTGATGCGCTGGCGCAGATCTCGCAATTCCTTCACGAAGTCCTCATACACCTTACCCTTAAATGAGAATCCGGCATACAGCTCGGTAAGCGTTTCCAGTTTCTCTTCAAATTCCTTCTGCGGGCCGGCCACAGACTTCTTGCGCTTACGCGCAGAGCACAGGCGGGCATAGCAGGCCTGCACCTCAGCATGACGGGTCATCACCTTGGTCACCAGCGGAGGCAGCTCTTTCAGATACTTATCACGGCGGTCGATATTCTTATCAACCACCACGCGGTCAAAGCGCTCTTCGTTATGCTGCACCTTGTCCGCCGTATCGCAATAGTAAATAGCCACCACACCGAAGCGGTGCAGATAACGCTGCAAATCTTCCTCAGCCTGGTCAATCTTGCGGGAGATTTCCACCTCCTTCTGACGGGAGAGCAGATCCTTCAAGCCCATCTGCTTAAGGTACATGCGCACCGGGTCGTCAAGGATATCCAGCTTGGCCTCCATCTTCTCGGCCTCATCCTCCTCTCCGCTTTCGGTCATACGCTGACGCTCACCGTAGGTATCCACATCGGAAGCATCAATGATATCAAACTGCATACCGCGCAGACGCTCCATGATTTCCTCATAATCGGTGGGGTCAATAACATCGTGCGGAAGCACATCGTTGATATCATCATAGGTCAGGTAACCCTGTTCCTGAGCCTGGCGAATCAGCTCTTTAATTTTCTCCTGCACCACCGGGCTGTTCACCAGGCGGCCATCCTTGGAGCTCAACTCTTCAGCAGAAAGAGGCTTGACGGCATATTCCTCTTCATCGCGCACTTCCACACCCACCAGGTGTAGACGCTCGAACAGACGAGCCTGGTCATTATCCTCCGTTTCATCCGGCGGCAGAGAATTCTCAATATCCTCAGCCGTCACATAACCATTGTTTTTCTTGGCAATGGCCAGCAGCGACTTGAAGGCAGCCTTCAGCGTAGCATCTTCGGCAAAAAACTCATTCATTTCTGCCGCAGAAATCTGGGGCGTAAAATGCTTGCTTTTTTTCTCGCGCGACTTAGTCTCCTTGGCCTTGGGCTTACTTTCCTCTGCCTCTGGTTCGGTTTCCACCACAGGCGCCGGGGCAGGCGCAAGCCCCATCATAATTTCGAAATCATCGGGCTCATGCACAGCGGGAGCGACAGGTTCCTCCACCGGTGCAACCTTTTTCTCAGGTTTAGGCGCAGGCGTCACTTTAGCAGCAGGCTTCTTCTCCGCTTTAGGTGCAGACTTCGTCGTTTTCTTAGCAGCAGAGGCGGCCTGTGCCTCTACCTTTACAGGCTTTTCCTTAGGCGCAGCGGCTTTCTTTGCAGCCGTTTTCGGCTTAGCCTTGGCAGGAGCTTTTGCAGAATCTTTCTTAGGAGTCGACATAATCGTGGATAAAACTGTGGGCATACTCCACCCATTACGGATTTTGTCAAGTGTTTGGCAAAATTTGCGAGCATTATATAGGCAAAACGCAGGCTGTCAACCCGCCCCACACCAATATGACACAATTTCGTGTTATTTTTTTAACTAAAAGCACCGAATTCGGCTTCCAATTCGGCCGTTTTGAGCTCAATTTCCTCACTCAGCTCCTCCCAGCGGGTATAAAGAGCCTCCGTTTCGCGTTCCAGCTGCTGGTATTCCTGGGTGAGCTCCATGAGTTTCTGGTTGTCACTCATATTGGCAGGGTTTTCCAGCTCTGCAGAAATACATTCCTTGCGCTCATCCTTGGTGGCAATCTCCGCCTCCACCTGTTCGAGCTCCTGCTGCAGCGGTTTCAGAATCTTATTGCGCTGCTGGCGGGCCATTTCGCGGGCACGTCGGGCATCCTTGCGGTTTCCGGTCTGCGCTTGTGCGGCAGGCACGGTGGCAGTCTGCTGCTGCGCCATTTCCTTAGCGCGGCGTTCCTCAGCCTCCACTGTTTCCAGATACGCACTCACATTGCCATAGAACAGACGCGGCGCATGCCCCAGGCGGAACTCCAGCACCTTGTTTACGATGGGGTCCAGGAACTGGCGGTTGTGCGAAACGATGCAGTACGACCCGGGATATTCCTGCAGGGCACGCTGCAGCACCTCCTGGCTCTGAAAGTCCAGGTGGTTGGTCGGTTCGTCCATAATCAGGAAGTTCGCAGGCTTCAGCAGCATGCAGACCAGCGCCACGCGCGAACGCTCACCGCCGGAAAGCACCCCGATTTTCTTGAAGACATCATCCCCGCGGAACAGGAAGCAACCCAGGAGATTGCGCACCAGAGGCCGGGTTTCGCGGCTGGCAGCCGCTTCCACACACTCCAGCACCGTCTGCTCATTATTCAGCACATCCGCATGCGTCTGGGAGAAAAACGCCACCTGCGTGTGGTGACCAAAGGAGAATTCGCCGGAATCCGGTTCCTCCGTGCCGGAAATCAGGCGGGTAAAGGTCGATTTACCGCTGCCGTTCACGCCCACAATGGCGATGCGGTCGCCCTTGGCCATCGTGAAATCATAACCATTCAGCAGAGTGATGGGGCCATAGGCCTTGCTGGCCTTCTCCAGTTTCACCACCGTGTGCCCACCGGGCGGGGGCGGCGGGAAGTGGAAACTCATCACGGCATCATCATCCTCCACCTCAATCAGCTCCACCTTCTCCAGCTGCTTGATGCGGCTCTGCACCTGGGTGGCCTTGGTGGCCTTGGCGCGGAAACGGTCAATGAACTCCTGCGTCTTGGCAATCTCGCGCTGCTGGGCCTTCGCCTGGCGCAGCAGCACTTCCTTGCGCAGCTTGCTCTCTTTCAGGTAGAAAGAGAAATTACCGGCATATTCTTCTGCCCGCCCGTGGTGGAACGCAATCGTACGCGTTACCAGACTATCCAGCAGAGCCACATCGTGGCTGATGATGCAGATAGCCCCGCGGTAGGTGCGCAAGCTCTGCTCCAGCCAGCGCTGGCTCTGCAAATCAAGGTGGTTGGTCGGTTCGTCCAGCAGCAGCACCTCCGGCTCCTGCAGCAGCAGTTTCGCCAGCGCAATACGCATCTGCCAACCGCCGGAAAACTCGCCACAATCGCGGGTAAAATCCTTATCAGCAAAGCCCAGGCCGCGCAGAATCGATTCCGTACGCGGGCGCAGGCGCGTTGCATCGCGGTCCAGCAGAATCAGCTCCAGGCGGCCGATTTCCTCCAGCGTGTCCTTGTATTCCTGGCTGGCAGAATCCAGCTTCTGCAAATCTGCAGAAAGCTCATCCACCACCTGCTGCAGCTCCACAATATTGCCCACACTGCCCAGCACCTCATCCAGCAGCGGCGTGCCGGAAATATGGATACCGTCCTGCGGCAGGTAGCCTACCTGGGTGTGTTTCGGCAGCATCACCTTGCCGCGGTCAGGCTCCAGCGCCCCCACAACGCACTTCATGAGGGTGGATTTACCTGCCCCGTTCTGCCCGGCAAAAGCAATGCGGTCGCCCTGCTCCACCACAAAGGAAAGAGAATCGAACAACACGCGCGGCCCGAATTCGATATGCAGGTCCTGTACAGCAAAAACCATGGTGGAGAGCAGCTAAAGAAACGCAGGCACCCACCCTGGCGGAGAGTGCCTGCGCAAGCATGGAATCATTTACTTTCTGAGCATGCTGTTCCAGCGCTCAATGTTGCGGGCCTGTTCCTCGAAGAGGTCGGCGCAGTCATCGTGAATCTCGATGGCAACAATCTTATCACCCTGGCGCACAGCATTCACCACATCCTGGTCCGCAGCGGAAAGAACCTCACCAAAAATGGTGTGCTTGCCATTCAGCCACTCGGTGGGCACGTGGGTGATGAAGAACTGGGAACCATTCGTTCCCTGCCCTGTCCAGGTGCGGCCGGCGTTGGCCATAGCCAGCAGACCGGGCTTGGTGAACTTGAGGTCAGGGCGGCATTCATCATCAAACTTATAGCCGGGACCACCGCAGCCGGTGCCCTCAGGGTCGCCACCCTGAATCATGAAATCAGCAATCACACGGTGGAAGGTCAGACCATTGTAAAAACCCTTGCTGGCCAGATTCAGGAAACTGGCAGCGGTCATGGGAGTCTTGGAAGCGAACACCGTGAGGTTGATATCGCCCTTGCTGGTCTTCATCGTGATTTTCTTATCAGTAGCCATGCGCCGCACCATACCACCCGGCTGCACAAAAAGCAAGGGCAAAAACACCACCATGCCGCACTTTCGCGCGCGCCACAGGCTTGCAACGCGCGCGAATGTATGGTATCATGCGGCCATGCCGAGGATTGCCCTGATTCAGCAGGAGGCCGCTGCCGCCCCCGCCGAGAACAAGAAACGCCAGATGCAAGCCATCCGCGAAGCCGCCGCCGGCGGTGCGCAGATTGTGTGCACCCAGGAGATGTGCACCACGCTTTACTTCTGCCGCACGCAGGATTGCGAGCTATTCAACACCGCTGACCCCATCCCCGGCGAGTGGACAGATGAACTCTGCGCGCTGGCAAAGGAACTGGGCATCGTCATCGTAGCTGCGGGATTCGAGAAGCGCGCCACCGGGCTCTACCACAACACCGCCTGGGTCATCGATGCCGATGGCACCTTCCTGGGCATGTACCGCAAGATGCACATTCCGCAGGACCCCGGGTTCGAGGAAAAGTTTTACTTCACCCCCGGCGACCTGGGCTACAAATGCTTTGAAACGCGCTTCGGGCGCATCGGCGTACTCATCTGCTGGGACCAGTGGTACCCGGAAGCCGCGCGCCTCACCGCCATGGAGGGGGCAGAAATTCTGTTCTACCCCACCGCCATCGGCTGGATTCCCGGGGAAGAAGAACTCTACACCGCCCAGCACTGCGCCTGGGAGACCGTGCAGCGCGGCCACGCAGTGGCAAACGGCTGCTACGTCTGCGCCGTCAACCGCTGCGGTGTGGAGGGCGAAACCACCTTCTGGGGGCAGAGCTTCGTGGCCGACTACTGCGGCCAGATTGTGGCCAAAGCCCCTGTGCAGGAACGCACCATTCTCTACGCCGATGTAGACCTGGCAGCCCTGGAAGCCCACCGCCGCATCTGGCCCTTCTTCCGCGACCGCCGAATCGATTCCTACAACGGCATCACCCGCCGCTGGGGCAAATAACGCATGAGCACCGCCGCACAGGAACCGCAGCAACAGCCCATCAGTGTCATCATTGTGGGTATGGGCGGTCGTGCCTCCATCTACGCCAGTGTAGCGCTCACCAACCCGGAAATACTCCGCGTCGTCGGCGTGGTGGATGTGAACCCTGAGCGCGCCCGGCAGGCACAGCTCATGTTCGATTTACCGGAGGAAAACTGCTTCAGTTCCGTAGAGGCACTGGTTCGCGTGCCGCGATTTGCCGATGCCGCCATCAACTGCACCATGGACCGCCTGCATGTGCAGACCTCCCTCCCCCTGCTGCGCCATGGCTACGACCTACTGCTCGAAAAGCCCTATGCGCTGAATGATGCCGAGGGGCAGCTCATCATCGACTGCGCGCGCGAAACCGGGCGCAAGGTCATGGTGTGCCACGTGCTGCGCTACACTCCTTTCTACCGTTCGCTGCGCCGCGTCATTGCACTGGGCACCATTGGAGAGGTCATCAACATCCACATGGTGAACCAGGTGGGCTACCAGCACGAGTCCGTATCCTTTGTACGCGGCAAGTATGCGCGCGAGGAAATCTGCGGTTCCGGCATGCTGCTCTCCAAATGCAGTCATGACCTGGACATCATGTCCTGGCTCATGGGCGACAACACCCCCGTCACCATCTCCAGCGTGGGCAACGTACTCCAGTTCAAAGAAGAAAAAGCCCCGGAGGGAGCCGGCACGCATTGCCTGAACAACTGCCCGCTGGAGCGCGATTGCCCCTACTCCGCCCGCCGGCTCTATATTGAGCACCCCATGCGCTGGGCCAACAACGTGTGGCATGATACGCACTGCAGCCCGGCAGATGATGCAGAAAAGGAACAGATTCTGCGCCAGCCGGACAATCCCTTCAGCCGCTGCGTATACCGCTGCAATATCAACATCGTGGACCACCAGTCCGTGCTCATCTCCTTCCGCAACGGAGCCACCGGCACCTTCACCATGAACGGCGGCGCCAGCACCCCCCGCCGCATGATTCACATCACCGGCACACGTGGCGAAGTATACGGCGACTTTGAACGCGAGAGATTCCACGTTCGCCAGATGATGCCGGAAGCCCCCGGCGGTTACACTGAGCGCACGCTCGATATGTCTGACTTCCAGCAAGGTGATGCCCACGGCGGCGGCGACCGCAGCATCGTGCTCGATTTTGTCTCCCTGCTACGCGGGGAAACCACCTCGCCCGGCTGCCCCACCCTGGAGGACAGCATCGTGGGCCACCGCATGGTGTTCCTGGCAGAACAATCGCGTCTCGCCGGCGGCGCAGTGCAGCAATTCTGATTTCTTCTGCTTCATGAGCGAACAGCCCACACGCTTCCGCTACCCGGATTTGCCAATTTCCCGTCACCGCGAGGAAATTGCCAACGCGTTGCGCAAAAACCAGGTCATTGTCGTGGTGGGCGAAACCGGTTCCGGTAAAACCACCCAGCTGCCAAAAATTGCGCTGGAGGTAGCAGGAAGACGCCGCGGCAAACTGGGCTGCACCCAGCCGCGCCGATTAGCCGCCGTGGCCGTGGCGCGCCGCATTGCAGAGGAGGTGGGTTGCGAGCTGGGCGGCTACGTGGGTTACCAGGTGCGTTTCGATGACCGCACCGGGGAAGACACGCGCCTCAAGCTCATGACAGATGGTATTCTGCTGGCAGAAACCCAGGATGACCGGGATTTGCGGCAGTACCACACCATCATTCTGGACGAAGCGCACGAGCGCAGCCTCAACATCGACTTCCTGCTCGGCTACATGAAGCTGCTGCTGGCGCGGCGGCCGGAGCTCAAGCTCATCATCTCCTCCGCCACCATGGATGCCGGAGCCTTCTCCGAATTCTTCGGCGGAGCTCCCGTCATCAACGTGGAGGGCCGCACCTACCACGTGGACATGCACTACATGCCCCCGCGCCACAGCGAGGAGGAACTGCCCGACCATGTGTGCCGCGCGGTGCAGTGGCTTTCGGAATACGACGCGAAGGGCGATGTGCTGGTATTCCTGCCGGGCGAGCGCGAAATCCGCGACTGCGCAGCCGAGCTGGAGCGCATGAACCTGCCCCACACCGACATCCTCCCCCTCTTTGCCCGCCTGGGGCTGGGCGAGCAGCAGCGCATCTTCCACCCCGCCAAGGGACGCCGCCGCATCGTGCTTGCCACCAACGTGGCCGAAACTTCCCTCACCATCCCCGGCATCATCTATGTCATCGACAGCGGGCTGGCCCGCATCTCGCGCTACCTGCCGGGGCGGCAGATTCAGCGTCTGCAGATTGAACCCATCTCTCAGGCCAGCGCCCGCCAGCGCGCCGGTCGCTGCGGCCGAGTGACCGAAGGCGTGTGCATCCGCCTGTATTCCGAAACCGATTTCGAGAACCGCGATGCCTTTACCGACCCGGAAATCAAGCGCAGCGCCCTGGCCGGCGTCATCCTGCGCATGGCAGACCTGAAACTGCCGCCGCTGGGCGAATTCCCGCTGCCGGACCCGCCCAGCCCGCGCCTGGTGAATGCGGGCTACAAAACCCTGCGCGAAATCGGCGCCATCGACCGCCAGAAGCACCTCACCCAAACCGGGCGCAGCCTGGCACGCCTGCCTCTCGACCCGCGGCTGGGCCGCATGCTGCTGGAAGCCGAGCACGAAAAAGCGCTGGCCGAGGTGCTGGTCATTGTGGCCGGGCTCAGCATCATGGACCCGCGTGAGCGTCCCGCCGAATTCGCCACCCAGGCCGACCAGGCACACGCCCAGTGGAAAAA
>JAFZGH010000108.1 GCA_017555465.1 Akkermansia sp.
CTCCGTCGCTCCACCCCTGTCTAACTTCTTACGCCCACTACCGTGGGCTATGAATTCCGCTCGCTTTGCTCGCCGACAAATTACAATTTATCAGCGTATTGTTAATTAGCTGTGCTACAAGAATTTGAAAGCAGTCCTAATGAAACTTTGGGACACATGAGTAACGATTGACCATTGTTTATATTTCCCGCCCAGCGGGCGGCGACAAAAAAATCACCTGAGGGATTCTCAAGTGATTTTTTGTTTTGTTTTCTTGTGCGGGAAATGCTTAGAACTGGATTCTATAGCCCACCGTAGCATTGAAGTTCGTGTAGTCGCTTCTCAGCTCCACGGCGGCATCGGCAAAGATGCTGCCGGTGCGCACGGGTACGGAGATACCGGCACCCAGCTCTACGCCGAAGGCGCCCAGCTCAGCGCTCTCGATACCGGCGCGCGTGGCGTAGCCGGTAAATCCGGTGCTGGTGGTGCTCTGGCGGTCGCCGATGTCATACTTCACCAGGGCGCGGGCCTCGAATCCGCAGGCGCGGTTCAGCATGCGCTGGCCCACCACGGCGGCATAGCGGGCACCTGCACCGGCGGTCACGGTATCCAGGCTCTGCTTGCCCACGTTCAGGGCGGCATCTGCTCCGCTTTCGCTGTAGCTGTCCACCTCTGTGTGGCGGTAGGAGATATTGAACACCGGGCTCAGCGTGCTGCGGTTGCTCAGCTGCATGCTGCGGCTCACTTCATACATCAGCCCGAAAGCTGTGCCTTCCGTATCGCCGGATGCGTTGTAGCTTCCGGCAGCGTGGCTCACCGTGCGCTTGTAGTCGGCCGCCATAGTGCCCACCGTGCCGATGAAGGCGTGGCTCCACTTACCCTTGTTGTAGCGGGCAAAGGCGCTCACATAGGTGGTATCCATATCGCCCTTGAGACTGTCCGGGGCATTGCTCTGCAGGTCACCATACATAGCGGTGAGAGCCAGGCCGAGGGTCAGCTTGTCATTCACCTGCATGCCGGCACCCAGGGTGCCGCCCCAGCTGGTGAGCGTGTAGCCGGCAGCAGAGCTGTCGGCATCCTGCTCAGCGCGGTTGCCTTCGGCATTCACCCAGGCAAAGAAGCGGGAGCCCGTCTGCTTGCCGGATTTTTCGCTTGCAAGGGTGATGGTATTGGCCGTGTTTCCGGCCACGCTGCGGTTGCGGATAGCGCTCAGCTGGCGCTCCACATCGCCACTCAGAGCCATGCCCAGCGCAGCAGTGGAGGCACCGGCCACAGCGGCCAGGCATTCATCCGTCATCTTACCTGCATCTACAGCATCGATAAGCTCGGCGAGCGCGGAGCCCGGTGTAGTGAACTGCGGATTCTGAGCGGCATATGCGTCATTGAGGATGCTCAGCCCATCACGTCCATTATGGGTGTAGCTGCTAACCGTTTCACCAACCTTATCCTGCACGTAGGTGGGGTTCGTGTTGGCAGTGAGCACCAGCATGGAGCCGGCGGCAGCGCGGCTGAGAGGGGTCTGCCATGCAAGCGAATAAATCATCTTACCATTGCTGCCAAGCACCTCTTGTTCGCCGTTCAAGGTGGTTTCTCCGTTGTAGGCCTCCCCAAGAGTAAGCACCGTAGCGCTGCCACCCGTAAGCTTAAGCAGTTCGCGGTCGGCTACCGTCAGGTTCAATGCGGTATCATTGAGCTTTGCGGCATATGCAGAAGAACCAATGTTGCCCAGGGTGATACCCTGAGTACTCAGCACGCCTGTGGCCGTCAATGTGGCTGCGCAATCAGTCGTGCCCAGCGTGAGCATGCCTTGCACTTCCAAATTGTTGGCTGTGCTCATATCACCCTTCAGCGTCAGCGCACCGGGTACTACCGTGTTACCCACATTGGCAGCCTTCAGATTCATCAGCACCACATCATTACCACCGCTATTGCGGGTGCCCAGATGGAGGGTGGAACTATCCGTACCCAGCTTAGCAGCATCCAATGCCATGCCTGCGGCAAGCTCCCCGGTGTATACCGTGCCGGCCCATGCGTCACTCAGCTCCACACCTTCACCCAAATCCGTGTTATCCTCCAGAAGATACGCACCGCTGCCGGTCAGGGTGATTTTCCTGTCTTCTGCTGCTTCCAGATTACTGCGGCTCAGCACCGTACCATTCATGTTCACAGTGCCGCCGGTAGCATCATCCTTCGTGCTGCTGATGGTAACACCATCTTTCAGAGCCGTATCCACCAGCAGAGTACCGCCGTTCAGGGCAATGGTGGCAGTGTCGTCGGTGAATGCAGCATCTGCGGTATCAAGGCTTATTACGGAGTTGGTATTCACCCAATAGGTGGTCAGGTCCTTCTCCTGGAAGGCCAGTACTTTACCATCTGCATATTCGGCAACGCGATTATCCACCTTCCAGCTGGCGGTATTGTCAGCAGCTGTGCCAGTCACCACGGTGTAGATATCCTGAATCGTGCGGAAACCGCTGCCACCGGTAGTACCAGGCTCACCGGCTGCATTCGAATTGGAATACCAGTTTTCTTTCTCCGGAGAGGCGCCCAGCAGCGAGGTATCCAACGTCATGTTCCCGGCAAAGGAGAGTGTGCCGCTGTTGTTCAGCACAGCCCCCAGGGTGACATTGCTCAGCGCCACGGTGCCGCTCGTTGAGATAGCGGAACCAGCGTTCGTTTCCTGCACCGTGCCACCTGTCACGCTGACTGTGCCGGAGATGCTATCCGTAGTCAGACCATCGGAGAAGGTGGCATTTGCAGCAGAGATGGCATCTGCGCCATACACTCCCTTCAGAGTGCTGGTGGCGTTCAGCGCGAGCTCTCCGCCGTTCATCTTCAGAACACTATCCGCACCCTCCACCGTTGCGTCAACTGTGTGGTTGTCTGCTGCCAGCGTGTAGTCTCCTGCACCGAGCTCAATGGTGGAGCCACTTGCGCCAAGAGAGGAGATATTCAACGCGCTTGCTTCACCGCTCACCTTCACCGTGCCGCTCCAGCCTGAGCCTAAGCGCACGCCATCTCCCAGCGTATTGGCGTCATTGGCCATGGTGTAGGAACCGCCGCCGCTCAGCACTACGGAGCCGCTACCCTCAACCGTCACCTGGTTGGATTTGAGTTCCGTGCCGCTCAGAATCGTCACGCTGCTGTCTGCCGTTTTCGCAACGATTTCCATCGTGTCGTTAGGCAGATGCGTGGAAAGCACCAGACTACCACCATTGAGCACCAGTCCCGTAGCTTGGTCTCCCTCGATGTTCGTGAACATTGCATCAGTCTGGTCATAGGTGATGATATCCCCGTCATTGATGTAGAACTCCGTGCCAACACGACTCTTGTCTGTCACTACGTGCAGCTTGCCGGTGGCTTCGTCGAAGGTGTAGTAGATGCCACCGGTCACGCTCCAGTTGGCACCTGTGGCATTGGCAGAATTGCCTTCAACCACCTGAATCTCCATGCCTTCCGAAGACATGAAGCCGGAGTTCATTCTCTCTGCCGAGCTGCCTTGCTGGTAGTGCGGGTCGATGGTGGTGACAGCGAAATCATCCTTGAGGATAGTGATATTGCCGCTCAAGTTCAGCGAGCCGCTGTTGGTAATCTTACCGCCCAGCGTGCTGGTGCCGCTCAGGGTCAGCTCGCCGTTGTTCGTAATCGCGCCGCCGGTGGTCAGGCCGTTGGAAATTTCGGTGGAACCGCCGGCAATTTCCAGCGAACCCACATTCAGGCTGCCCAGTGTGTTATTCGTGCCGCTCAGCGTCAGCTTTTTGCCGGTCAGGCTGATTGAACCGCCACTGTTCAGGTTTGCAGCTACGCTCTGGTCCTGGTCCAGTAGTGTGTGGTCTGCATCGCCCAGGTCCAGCGAGGGGCTTCCCTGTGCCAGCTCCTGCAGATTCATGTCGGAGGTGTTGCCGGTGGTTTGCAGCGTGCCGCTCCAGTCTGAGCCAAGCTTCACATTAGCGTCCAGTGTTGTGATTCCGTCTTCCAGGATATAAGTACCCTTGCCGGTCAGCTCCACAGCATCACTGCCGGCAACCAGCTGGCTGGCATTCAGCTGGCTGGCATTCAGAGTAACTCCGTTGCTGATTTCTACAGTGCCTGCCTTATTGGCAGTAATTTTCATCGTGTCGTTAAGCAGATCCGTGGAAAGCACCAGATTGCCACCATTGAGAACCAGCCCGGTAGCGTCTTTGCCGTTGATGTTCTTAAACATTGCAGCATTCTGGTCATAGGTGATGGTATCCTCGTCATTGATGTAGAACGATGTTTCCACGAGGGACTTGTCTTCCAGCACGTGCAGCTTGCCGGTAGCTTCGTCGAAGGTGTAGCTGCCATCGTTCACATCGGTCACACTCCAGATGGCACCTGTAGCATTGGCAGAGTTGCCTTCAACCACCTGAATCGTCATGCCAGCCGACGAAGATATGAAGCCGGAGGTCATGCTCTCTGCCGAGCTGCCTTGCTGGTAGTGCGGGTCGAAGGTGGTGACAGCGAAACCATCCTTGAGGATAGTGATATTGCCGCTCAGGCTCAGCTCGCCGCTGTTGGTAATCTTGCCGCCCAGCGTGCTGTTGCCGCCCACGGTAAGGGTAGCACCTGTTGCTACCGAGCTGTCACCACCGGTGGTCAGACCATCGGTAATGGTGGTGGAACCGCCGGCAATTTCCAGGGAGTCCACATTCAGGCTGCCCAGCTTGTTATTCGTGCCGCTCAGCGTCAGCTTGTTGTCTACCAGGCTGATGGAGCCGGTGCTGGTCAGGTTGGCTGCTACGCTCTGGTCGCGGGCTGCCAGCGTGTGGCTATTGCTGCCCAGTTCCACCTTGGAGCCGTTCACACCCAGCTTATCCAGCTCCAGTGCGGTAGTGTTGCCTGTGGTGTTCACTGTGCCGGTCCAGTCTTCGCCTACGCTCACGCCAGTACCCAGCGTATTGGTGCCATTGGCCATGGTGTAGGAACCGCCGCCTCTCAGCACTACGGAGCCGCTACCCTCAACCGACACCTGGTTGGACTTGAGTTCCGTGCCGCTCAGAATCTTCACGCTGCTGTCTGCTTTTTTCGCAACGATGCCCTGGCTATTCTCAAGCTTCTTGCCAAGTTCGAGACTACCGCCCTCCAGGCTGAACTTCGTGGATGCCGTTTTCAGATTTTCTGCTCCCGTGTCGTATTTTACTACGCCATTCTTAACATAGTAAACGGAATAATCCGGCGTCTCATTCACTGTGACCTTGCCATCGGCATAGGAAGCCGTCGCAGAGTCTACGAGCCAGGTACAGTTAGCAATGCCGGTTATGGTGCCGGTGCCAGTAAGCACCGTATAAACGGTTGCTTGCCGGTAGCCATTGCTGCCTTCAGTGCAGGCGTACTCACCTTGCAAACGGGAGCTCACAATGTTCATGGTGCAACTACCCTCAAATATCAAGGTGCCATTGTTTTCAATGATACCGCCGATGTTCCATTTTGTGCCAGGGTTCAGTTCCATTTCTGCTCCTTCTGCCACGGTAACCTTGCCGTTGCTGGTCAGTGTGCAGGCGTTGTCCTCACTAGAGTGTGTAACGTAGGTCTCCCCGTAAAAAGTAGTGTTACCATTCAGCGTTATGGTGTTGTTATTATAGAAATACACGAAACTCCGAAATATCAGGTCGCGATTCGACACCATGGTGCTACCTGGATTCAAATATATAGAAGAACCAATGGATAATGCGCTGTTGGCAGCCTCTATCTGCAATGTACTGTTCGTTTTTTTATAAAAGTCACCTATGTTCAGATATGTGGTGAGCTCGTTTACTGCACTCGTAATCGTCGCTGTTGCTGCTGAATCTGAATTTTTGCCAACGTATAGCAGATAATTCAGCCCAGCCGTCTCGTTCATATTACTGTCAATCGTCAGCTGGCCTCCTGTTATATAGATGAGGCACGCTACAGAATCATTTGTATTGATTCCGAATTTTGGGGAAATGAAAGAAGTTGTCAATCCGGTGGCTCCGGCACCCTCTAAGATGAATGAATCACCGACATATGGATTATCACCTTGCTTGATAATAATGCCGCCATCGCGTACATTATTAAGTAATTGATACAAGTCACCACGTGTTTTTAATGAGCAATCACCTGCGGTTATGTTAATTGTAGCATTTTCTTCTACAAAAAGCTCCCCTGCGTAGAAATCCAAATGTGCATCGTCCTTAACGGTGAGATTTAATGTATGCCCGTTTTTTACGTTTACTGCAGTTGCAGTGAATTCCCTCCAACCATCCTCGGCTTGAAGGGTAACTGAGTTCTTGCCGGTAGTCACTATTCCATATGTTTGGTCGGAATCGATCACATAGGTGTCTTGGCTCAAGGTAAGGTTATCCAATCCAGCAGCTGCGGCGGAGAAGGACGCCAGAGTGGCGGTGGCGAGAGTGGTGGTGACCACGGCGGGGCTCAGCAGGGCAGTGATGGCCAGCAGAGCGCGGCGAAGTGCGGTGGGGAGATGCAGTTTCATGATGGAGAAAATGGGTGAATGACAAGATGAAAATCAGAATAAAATGTGTTGGAAGACAACTCTTAATCCTATCATAATAGGGGGGGTAACAAGCAAATTCATTCAACATGACGTTTTTTTCTACCATAGAGGCGCTTGCGGCGGGGATGGGGGCGCCGTCGGCGTTTACCAAGATGCCGACGGAGAAACCGTGCAGTCCGGTCACGGCGCCCGGTGATAAATGGGGCGTTGGCGAGACGTTTCCTGAAAATCGGGAATTATATTTCCGATTTTCAGGAAAAATTATAAGGCGGAGATAGGCAGTGCAGAGGCGCCGAAGGGCAAAGGACGGGGCTCTGTGGCAGAGCAGAGAACAGTGGGGGGCTGCAGGCTGGCCCATGAGGCTACTGGCAGGCGTCGACACCAGCGGGTGTCGTTGTCTTTAGGGGTGGAAGTGCGTTTTACTTCGATGGGGTAGATGTTGGCCTCTTCTTCAAGCACGAAATCCACTTCTGCGCCATCGTGGGCGCGGTAATAGGAGAGGATGGGCTTTACCCCGGCATTTGCATAGCTGCGCATCAGCTGGCCGTATACCCAGGTTTCGAGGATGGCCCCGGCATAGTTGCTTTCCCTGAGGGATTCGCTGCTGCGCCAGCCGGCTAACCAGCAGCACAGGCCGGTATCGGTGAAATAGAGTTTGGGCGTTTTGGCAAGGCGTTTGATGGTGTTCACGTAGTAAGGTTCCAGCAATTCGATCACGCCCGAGGCCTGCAGAATGGAAATCCATGCAGCAGCAGTTTTTGCGGCGACTCCGGCATCTCTTGCCAGATCGCTATAGACAAGCTGCTGGCCTGTGCGCATGGCGGCAGAGCGCATTAGCCGAACGAAAGCAGTTTCGTCGCCCACTCGGGTGAGTTGGCGGATATCCCGTTCTACATAAGTCTGCATATAGTCCCTGAAATAGTCATACCACGGTATGCAGGTTTTGGTGAGTTCGGGGTATCCGCCTCGGAAAATGCGTTCATATAGCTCCGGTAGGGGGCAGACGGCTTCCATGCACAGGCCTGATTCTGCGTTGCCCGGGGCAAAGGGGGTGCTCACGGAGGTGCCGTACAGTTCTCTCTGTGAGAAAGAGTACAAATCGATAATGCCTATGCGGCCTGCCAGGGATTCGCTTACCCCTTTCATCATGTGGAAGCGTTGCGAACCGGTGAGCCAGTACATGCCGGGGCGCCGGTCTGCGTCGATTTTCATCTTGATAGCGCGGAATAAATCCGGCGCATACTGGATTTCGTCGATGCAGAGAGGGGTGCCATGTGCTTCCAGAAATCCCTGGGGGTCTTTACGCGCAAAGTCGAGTTGCTGAAAATCATCAAGCGTGATGTAGCGCATACCTTCTGGGAGCAAATGCCGCAGCAGAGTGGATTTGCCCACCTGGCGGGCTCCTGTCAGTAGTATGCATGGGTAATACTGCGTCAATTCCAGTATTTTTGCTGCTACGCTTCTTTCTCTGTATTCCTTGCTTGCGCTCTTTTTCATCCTGTACGCATCATGACATGAGTGATGTAAAAAGTCAAGTGATTTCCTGAAAATCGGGAATTGTATTTCCGATTTTCAGGAAATTAAGCATGAAAAAGAGCGGAAGAAAAGAGAGGAGGAGAAGCGCAAGAGCCCCGCAGCGGGCGCAGCCCCCGGCTATTGCTCTGTCGCCCACTATCGTGGGCTATGAATCCCGCTTGCTTCCGTCTTTGCTAAAGCTTCGCCGAGACAGGCCGCTCGCCAATAGATTACAACATAGCGAAACTTTGGGACACCTGTGCAGGGATTCCAGTTTTATCTGAATCGCTTGATGATGTATTTCCCGAGAGCGACCACGAGGACGGGGAGAGAAAAATAATCGAGGAGGAAGGGCAGGAGTGCCAGATAGCCCAAATCGATAAGAGGATTGAGGTAGAGCCCCAGCGCGCCCAGGGTGCCACCCAGAAAGCGGATAGAGGTGAATGCCTGCTTGTTGTACATGCCTCGGTACCAGGCAATAATAACGCCACTGGCAATATAGAGCAGAATGCCCGAAGTTATCAGCTGGAGGTAGTACATAGGGCACAGAAAAGCCCCCGCAGGCTGGCTGCGGGGGCTTTGAAATGGGTTCTTATGCCATGCGGGCGTAGGCATCAGCCTCGACGGCGGCCCAGAGGGAATTGATGCTGCACTCCACTCCGGCCTTGGCGGCCACCAGGTCGCTACCGGGGGCGCTGTGGGCAAAGAGGTAGTACTTGATCTTGGGCTCGGTGCCGCTGGGGCGCACGGCGAAGCTGCGGCCATCCACCAGGTCGATGAAGAGCATCTTTTCGGCGGGGATGGGGTCGCCCTCGGCATCCACCATGGTGCCGGCGGAGAAATCGCGCAGGCCGGCCACGGCGGTGCCGTCCATTTCGGTGGGCGGGTTTTCGATGTAGCTCTTGGTGAGGGCGGCAATCTTGGCGGCACCGTCTGCACCTTCCATCACAATGCTCTTGCCGAGTTCCTTGTAGAAGCCAAGCTGGGTGTAGATGTTGTTGAGGCATTCCAGCAGGCCGATGCCCTTGGAAGCGAGGTAGGCGTTCATTTCAGCCAGGCAGAGGGCGGCGGCGTTGGCATCCTTGTCGCGCACGAAGTCCTGGGCCAGGTAGCCGTAACTTTCCTCGCCGCCGAAGATGAAGTATTTGCTGTATTCCAGACGCAGGGCGCGGGTCTCGGCCTCGGTCATGCTGCGGTAGTTCTGGCGCAGTCCGGCGGGGATGGCCTGCTCGTACTTGCCGAGCTTGGCGGCAATGTACTTGAAGCCGGTGAGTACGTTCACGGTCCCGATGCCGAAGGAGGCTGCGATGGC